>JAUWKK010000201.1 GCA_030614245.1 Planctomycetota bacterium
ACTACACACCGCGATACATCGTCGACTACATCGTCGAGCACACCATCGGAAACCTTATCCAGGACAAGACCCCACGCCAGGTCGCACGCATGCGCTTCTGCGACCCCGCCTGCGGCTCCGGCAGTTTCCTCATAGGGGCCTATCGCAAGCTCCTCGACTACCACCGCGACTGGTACCTCAACGACGGGACCGACAAACACCGCAAACGAATCTATCAGGGAGCCGGCGGCCAGTGGTACCTTACCACCGAAGAAAAGAAGCGAATCCTCCTCAACAACATCTACGGCGTCGATATCGACCCGCAGGCAGTCGAGGTGACCAAGCTCAACCTGCTCCTCTGCGTCCTCGAAAACGAGAACCGCGCCACGATCCGCCAGGGCGCGCTCTTCCACAAACGCGTCCTGCCCGATCTCGGCAACAACATCAAGTGCGGCAACAGCCTCATCGGCAGCGACTTCTACGCCGGCAGGCAGCTAACACTCTTCGACGACGAGACCAAGTACAAAATCAACGCCTTCGACTGGGAAGTCGAGTTCCCCGACGTCTTCAAGAGGAAGAATCCGGGATTTGATGCCGTGATTGGGAATCCGCCGTACCTTTCGTTCTCGGGGCGTCAGGCAGTGCAGCTCGAGGAGGATGTTCATAAGTATCTTTTTCGCCGATACGACAGTAAGGGGTGGGCAACGTCCCACGGCTTTTTCCTTGAAAGGTCCGTCAAGTTCCTGTCAAGGCGGTTTGTATCATTCATCTTGCCGGACCAAGTGGGCCATCTTAAAGGCTACGAGAGGGTACGGGAGAGCGTAACCACCACGGCAGGTCTTGTTGACGTGCGGTATTGGGGCGAAGAGGTTTTTCGTGGAGTGACAACCCCGTCATTGACACTGGTTGCGGACAAGCGTCACCGCGGGGACACCACAATTCGGGAGGCAGGTGTCTCACCGGGGAAGCAACATCTGTCTGGTAGTCAGGCCTGGAAGCTCGCGACCCGCGTGGACTTTCTGGAAAGATCCTGTGCGGTTTGTGAGTCGCTTGGCGCCCTAGTGGCAGATCCCGGTGTTCACACGGGCAATTGTTCCAGACAACTCATCGTCTTGGCCGCAGACGCTTCCGGAGATTCAGCGCCTGTTCTGGAAGGCAAGCTGGTTGCGCGGTATCGTTGCCAGCCGCCGCAGAGGGCCTTGCGGCTTGGTTATACTGCTAAGGCTGGCGAGTATTTCACCATCCGTGACATTTACAGATACCAGTCGGCGCAATTCGTTATCCGCCAGACGGCAGCCTACCCCATCGTTGGGCCTAGGATGCACGCAACGTACTTCCGGAATTCTCTGTTAGCTCTGTACTCCCCTGAAGATGGGGCTGACGTGCGGTATCTGGTTGGATTACTCAACTCGCGCCTAATGCGCTACCTCTATGTCGCACTAACCCCAGAAGCACGTCAGAAAGCCTTTCCCCAAGTGAAAGTTTCTTCGCTACGATCCCTCCCCATCCGCACGATCGACTTCACCAACCCCACCGACCAAGCCGCGCACGACCGCATGGTCGAACTCGTCGAGACCATGCTCACCCTCCACAAGCAGCTGCCGGAGGCAAAGACGCCGCAGCAGCACGACATTATCCAGCGACAGATCACCGCCACCGACCAACGCATCGACCGCCTCGTATACGAACTCTACGGCCTGACGGACGAGGAGGTGCGGATTGTGGAGGAGGCGACTCGTATTCCTTGACTCGATAACGGATTTGGTGTATAATACAGGCGGCGTTAAGTGGCGCACTTGCGAGGATTAGAAGATGTCTTTCGGTACACCCCTTGCCGTAGTCCTGACAATCCTTTTCATCGTTCCGGGCTTCCTGTGGAAAAGAGCCGCTGATCTAACGTTAGGCTATGCACCAACGCGCCATCAGTTGCATGAATACCTGTTGTTCAGCTTCATCAACTACCTGCTTGGGATACCACTCATTCTGCTTCTGATGTGGTGTATGCCGGAAGAGCTTGATTTGACGAGCCGCAAAGGAATCATCGCCGTTTGGCCGTATGTCCTTCTCTGGGTCCTGCCCGTGGTCATCCTTCCCGTACTATGTGGAACCATAAGTGCAAAGTTGGCACAGGCGCAAAAGACAGAAGGTATGCTGAGCAGGCTCGGGATTCACATGTTACATCCAGCGCCAACGGCTTGGGATTACGTTTTCCATCGTGATCAGAGATACTGGGCAAGAATAGATCTGGCAGATGGTAGCCGCGTTGAGGGAGTATTCGACTCAAATTCACTGGCATCAAGTACACATGAAGAAAGGGACGTTTTTTTAGAAACAGTGTTCGAACTCGACGAGGAGAGTGGCGATTACGAGCCACTTGAGCGGAACGCAGGAATCCTCGTGAGAGGGGAACATATAAAGACCGTCGCGTTCTTCGATTTGGAAGAAACTGTCTAATCTGGACCACTTGGGGATGATTCTCATGGCAGAACCGAAGAAAACCAAGAAACTGGGGTATCAACCGGCTCCTAAAGACAAGCCGATTACAGAGGGCTACCAACCTTCGCCAAAGCCAACAAGTAGTGCAATTGTGCCTCCACCACCGCCGCGCAAGCCGCCGAAGAAATGATGCGTCACAGGCAACCCGCCTGCCGGAGGGACGGGGAAGCCTGTGGATATCTACTCGTACCTCAGCGCCTCGATCGGATCCTGCTTGGCTGCCTTCTGGGCGGGCCACAGGCCGAAGATGATGCCTATCGCCACCGATACGCAGAACGCGAGGACGACGGCCTGGGGCGCGACGACTGTCTCCCAGCCGGTGTGCCACGAGACGCCCGCGCCCATCGCCCAGCCGGCCACCACTCCCATCGCACCGCCGCATATGCTGATAGCGATCGCCTCGAACAGGAACTGCTTGAGTATGTCGCGCTCGCTCGCACCGACCGAGCGGCGCGTGCCGATCTCGCGCGTCCGTTCGGTCACCGTCGCGAGCATGATATTCATTATGCCGATGCCGCCTACGACAAGCGAGATGCCGGCAATGAGCTTCAGGACCATGTCGAAGAGTTCCTGCGTCTTCCTTTGCAGCCGCTGGAGTTCTTCCGGCACTATGAGCGAAAAATCGGCCACACCGTGATGCCGCCTGATCATGGCCTGCTGCACGGCCTGCTTCGTCTGCTCCATCTGATCGCCCGATGCCACCATGATGGAGATGTCGCCGATCTCGCTTCTCATCGGGTCCTTCTTGGCCCGCTTGAGAGCGGTTGCAAGCGGTATGTAGATATCGTGATTGAGATCGCGCGCGCTGATGGCCTTCACCTTGCCGCCCGGGATGAACTTCGGCTGCATGACGCCTATCACGGTGTAGTAGTCGAGCCCGCGGCGGATGCGTTCGCCGATGGGGTCTTCGTTCGCGAATATCTCGCGCTTGACGCTGTGGCCCAGCACGCAGACACGGCGATAATCCCGCAGGTCATCCTGTGAGATGAACCGGCCCTGGCCGGCGTAGAAGTTCGCCACGTCCTGGTAGGCCGGCTCGGTGGCGATGACGCGCGACTTCGGCTTGCGTGCGAGGTATCGCACTTCCACGGCCATCTGTTTGATGGGCACGGCGTGCCGTATTGACGATACTTCGCCCTCGAGCGCGCGCGCATCCGCGACGGTCAGCCCCATCGAAAGGCTGAGCCGCGCCTGGGTGAGCTCCTCGCCCTCGAGTGCTGCATCGCGGACGGTGATGTTGTTGGCGCCGATCTGCTTGATCTGTTCGAGCGCCTGGCGTTTCGAGCCTTCGGCGATGCTCACCGACGTTATCACCGCCGCCACCCCGCACAGCACACCGAGCATAGTTAGCATTGAACGCAGCTTGTGCGACCACAGCCCCTCCTGGAATGCGATGCGGACCAGGTCCAGCAGCCCCATGCCGCGCTGCTCGTCGCTCTTGGGCGGTTCCTGGATCAATTCGATTTCGCCGACGTCGGCCTCCGACTCGGACTTTTCCTCGACGAGTTCTTCGCCGACGACGTGGCCATCTGTAAGGTAGATGATTCGATCGGCGTAGTGCGCGAGCTTCTGGTCGTGGGTGACCATTATGACCGTCTTGCCGTGCTCGTGGAGCTTGCGGAAGATGCCTATGATCTCCTGGCCGGTGACGGAATCGAGGTTGCCCGTCGGCTCGTCGGCGAGGATGAGTATCGGGTGGTTGACGAGCGCCCGTGCAATAGCGACACGCTGCACCTGCCCGCCGGAGAGTTCGGTCGGCCGATGATCGACTCTGTCGGCCAGGCCCATTGCGGTGGCGGCTTCGATGCAGCGGGTCTTGCGTTCGCTAGACTTCACGCCGCTGTAAACCAGCGGCACGCCGACGTTGCGCACGACGTTGAAGTCCGGCATCAGGTTGAATATCTGAAAGACGAACCCGGCAGTGCGGTTGCGGAACCGCGACAGCTCGAGGTCGCTCAGCTCGTCCACGCGGGTTCCGTTGATCGTCAGCGTGCCTGAGGTCGGCCGATCGAGGCATCCGAGGATGTGCATCAGCGTGGACTTGCCGGATCCGGACGAGCCCATGATTGCCAGGAACTCGCCCTCTTCCACGTCGAGGTCGATCCCGGCGAGCGCCGCAATCTCCGTGGTGCCCTTGCGGTATAGCTTCGTGATGTTACGGGCTTCGATCAGTCTAGGCATGGTCGTCTTGTTTCAAAAAACTCTCAGCACTTCGAGCGCATTCGCAAGCTCGTCCGCTGCATCGGCGCCGGTGACTCCGATTGCGTAGAACCCTCCATAGTTGTGCTCGTCGAGAGCGTTCACGAGCCGCTCGTACGGCACTGTGCCCGTCCCGAGCGGCACTTCCTCGCAGTTCCCATCGTCATGCCGCACGACGTCATTGGCGCGGACATACTCAATGACCCGTCCGAGCTCGAAAACGCCGGCGACGGCATCGAGCCCGGCGGCGACCTGAGCCGCTGGATCGTAGCTGACCCTGATCGCCTCGCTGCCGGCGGCCTCGATGAACTCCTTCAGCCGCTCGGGCTCCTGCGGCGGCGTTCTAACGGCAATCCACGCAGCATAGTTGGCCGCGTAACTGCCGATCTCGCGGGCAATCCACAGCAGCGCATCGCGCTCGTCTGTTGATTCTTCGGGCGGGACTTCGCCGATTCGCAGCTCGATCCCCGCAGTATGCAGGCCGATGGCAAGATCGACGACCGCACGAAAACGCCCGGCGAACTGCTCGACGTCGTCAAGGTTCCTCGCATCGGCATTAAGCGCCGCCACGGCCACGCGGCGGTCGGCCAGGAACTTCAGCAGATGGCGCCGGCCGGTCAGCGAAAGCGTCTCGGGGGCGAAGTCGCCGCCGTCGGTGGCCAGTTCAACGCCGTCGAGGCCGAGCCGTCTTGCCAGCTCGATACCTTCTCTCGGCGCGAGGCCCAGCGATTCCAGCGAGACGGCGGTCCTGATGCATCCCATTGTGGCGCAACTCCATCGGCCGATTGCGCGAAAGCCGGCCCCCTGCGGACCGGCTGGCGTATTCTACCCTGTCTGCTGTCGGGATGCAATGGCTGAAGGCGGGCAGATCGCGCAGAGCGGTCCCGTCCTCTCGCTTGGGGTATGACCCCAGATCGTGGGGTATGCTGGCCAACCGTGCTCCAGAGGCAATGGATGTTTCCAACCCTAATCGCATGCAAGCTGATC
>JAUWKK010000334.1 GCA_030614245.1 Planctomycetota bacterium
CGCCGTTGCGGGGGCTATTGCCGAGGCTGTCGGCCGCGAACTGCTCGAGCATTCTTCGCAGGTGAGCGTCGAGAACGGCGGCGATATATTCATGAAGATGAACGCGCCCAGGCGTGTTACGCTATACGCGGGGCCGGGCTCGCCATTCTTGAAGAAACTCGGCCGGATGGTCGACTCCGCTGCCGCGCCGGGCGCCGTGTGCACATCTTCGGGCACCGTCGGCCACAGCCTCAGCTTCGGACGGGCCGATGCCGTCGTTGCAATAGCCGATTCGGCGGCAACAGCCGACGCGGCCGCTACGGCGATTGCCAATACGATCCGCGAACCGGACGATATACAGCCCGCGCTCGACCGTGAGACCCAACGCGGCGAACTGCGCGGGCTCCTGATCGCTATGGGCGATAAACTCGGCGCCTGCGGCGAAATACAACTCGCTTGAACGATTAACTTGAAAGGACTGATAAATGACAACCGAGAAACTGATCCTACACATCCCCGCTGCAAAGGTCAACCGCCCCGTGATCTGCCAGATGTCGCACCAGTACGACATCACGTTCAACATTCTCAGGGCGGAAATCACTGAAGACGAAGACGGACTGATGATCCTGGAAGTCAGCGGCAAACGCAGGCAGGTGAGAGATGCGATCGACTACCTCCGCGACGGCGGCATCGGGGTGGAACAGCTCAGCGCGCGCACGTCGTTCAGCAAGAAGCTCTGCACGCACTGCGGCGCGTGCCTGGCACATTGCCCGACCGGAGCGCTGGCTGTCGACGAGAAACTCAACGTCAAGTTCGTAAGCTCCAAGTGCATCGGCTGCGGACTCTGCGTGCCGGCCTGCCCGTTCGCAGCAATCGAGATGAGATACGCCGAAGTCGGCTAGCCGATCTGGCCGCGTTCAGTCGAGATGCAGATAAATGCCCGACAAGAAGCAAATTCTGGCCGGCATCCACGAAGCAGGTGTGATGCCGATAATCCGGGTGCCCACGGCGGCGGCGACGTCGACACCGCGGCGGATTTCATCAAAGCCGGAAGCTTCTGCCTCGGCGTAGGGTCGGCCATCGTCAGCAAGAAGGCCGTCGCCGACGGAGGCTACGGCCTCATCACGGAATATACAAGACGGCTCGTCGACGTAATCCGCGAAGCGCGGAGCACGTGCGAGTAGGCCGACAGAGCCGGTTGCGTTCTATCCCACGGCAGATGACACCGATAACGACAATACGGCCCATCTCGGCAGCCACACCGCCTCATCTGTGTTCATCTGAGTTAATCTGTGGTTCCATTCCCTCCGGAAGCGCGGAGCACATGAGGGGATGCGGATTCCCCTCAACCTTGTGATTCTCCCCGCGAGTGCCGTATAATGCCGGCATGGATCGACGGCTGACGGCAGGTGTTTTCTCGGTCGGCTTCGCTGCGATGCTGGCGCAGGTGCTGATGTTGCGCGAGCTCATAGTTGCCTTCTGCGGCAACGAACTGGTGCTCGGCATTGCTCTCGCCTGCTGGCTGTTCTGGACGGGCCTCGGCAGCCTGGTGCTGTCGCGCCTGCTGGCGCCGCGCAGTGCGGATGCCGCGCGCTGGTGGATGGCAATTGTGCTGGCCGCCGCCGGGCTTGTGCTCCCGATTGCGATCGTCATCGTGCGGCTTGCCAGGCCGGTGATGGGCATCGAGGTCACCGCGATATGCGGCGTCTGGCCTGCCCTTGCGGCCTCGTTCGTCTCGCTGGCCGATCTGGGGCTGCTGTTCGGCCTGCTGTTCCCGCTGTGCGTTCGAGCAGCCGGCTCGACGGGCCGCGTGTACGTGCTGGAGGCCGCCGGCGCGGCTGCTGCGGGCCTGGGATATACGCTCATCCTTTCGCGGATCGGTCATCCCGAGCTTGTCGCCGGCTGTGTTGCGCTCGGTACGACGCTAGTCGCGTTGCTTCTGCTGAAGGCTGCCCCGACCCGAGCCAGGGCTGCCGTACTGGTCTGCCTTGCGTGCTCGGTGGCTTCGTTCCTGATACCTTTCGATAGAATCGCGAGCTTCACCTGGAAGCCGTTGGAGCGGCTCGAAACCGTCGACTCGCGATACGCCCGGCTGGTGCTGACCGCATCCGGCGACACCGAAACCCCGATACACAGCCTCTTCATCAACGGCCTGCTCGCGTGGTCGTGGCCCGATCCGCCCGGCGTCGAAGCGCTCGCGCACTATTCATTGCTCCAGTGCGAATCGCCCAGGCGCGTGCTGCTCATCGGCGGGGGTGCCGGCGGCACGGCCGACGAAATACTCAAACATCCCGTCGAGCGGCTCGTATACGTCGAGCTCGACCCCGCCATCATCGATCTGGCCCGGCGCCGGCTCCCGCGCGCGGCCACGGACTTCTTGCGCGACAGCCGCGTCGAAGTCATTCACACCGACGCGCGCAGTCTCGTCAAGACAACCGGCGAGACGTTCGACGCCATCATCGTCGCACTGCCGCGTCCGTACACCGCGCAGCTCAACCGTTTCTACACGGAGGGATTCTTTCGCGAGGCCGCCGAGCGGCTGGAGGGCCGCGGCGTGCTGTGTTTCTCGGTCGGGGCCACGCCGCCGACGCACTACAGCGGCCCGATGCGGCGGTTCCTCGCGTGTCTCGATTCTTCGCTGCGGACGGCGTTCGGTGATGTAATCATCATTCCCGGCACGAGCACGATGTTCGTCGCCGCTAAAGGCGAGGGCGTGCTGACGGCCGATCCCACGGTGCTGGCCGGTCGGCTGACCGACCGGAAGATCAGGACGCGCTCGGTGGCTCCGTATGAGATGCTCGACCGAATGGCGGACTTTCGGCTCGACAACGTGCGCTCGGCAGTCGCCGACGCGGGCGCGGTGCGTATCAACACCGATCTATCGCCGGTCTGCTACTATTATGACGCGGTGCTGTGGTCGTCGGAATTGAGCGAGCGCGGTGCCGGCCGTCCGCTTATCGAGCGTATCGGAAAGCTGCTGCATCCGGCGGCGTGGGTCGTCGTGGTCGCAGGCGGCCTGCTGCTGGCAGGCGTCGGCATTCTGCGTCGAGGTGCTTCCACGGCGATACATGCCGCGGTGGCGGGGACGGGTTTCATCGAGATCCTGATGGAAATCTGCTGCCTGCTGCTCTTGCAGTCGCTGTTCGGATTCATCTACGAGATGATCGGGGCGGTTCTGTTTTCGTTCATGCTGGGGCTGACGGCCGGCGGACGGTGGGCCACCAGGGCCATCGAGGCGGGGCGCTGGGGCAGGAGGCATTTTGTAGCGATTCAGGCGGCTGTTGTCGTCTATCCGCTGATGCTGTGTGCGGCTGCCTGGGCCTCGGCGGGTCTGGGGTCGCTGCCGAGCGTCGCGGCGGCGGTTGTTTTTTGTTGTTTGACGTTCGCAGCCGGGCTGATC
>JAUWKK010000169.1 GCA_030614245.1 Planctomycetota bacterium
CGTCGGTGGCGGATCGACGATGGTGAGCTTCATCGAGTAGAGGTTTCTCTCGGTGCTCGAACTGCCGGATACCCGCACCTTGAACTTGCCCGTCACGCCCGCGACGAAGGATACCTGCTCGTCGTCCGTCGAGCTGATCGAGTATCCCGGAGTTGTGTATGAGCCGCTCGGGGTGTAGGTGCCGAGCGACAGGTTGCCGTCCGCGTGCGTAAAGTAGATATCGACCGTGAGGATCTGGCCGTTGGTCAACTGCACGAGGAACCAGTCGTCGACGTCGCAAAGGACCAAGTCGTTGTACTCCGTGCCGGCGGAGGACCCTGTCAGTTCCGGCAGACCTGGATCGCCCGGAATATCGTTCGGCTCGTAGATATCATCGACGTAGACCGGCATCCACCGCAGGTTGTTCTCGTTCGTCTCATCGATGACCTCAGAGCCGTCGGCTATTGCCAGCAGGTAGTACTTGCCGGGGGCCTGGCCGGCCGGGATGTTGATTGTGTGGTCGGTGAACACGTGCGTCTCGCCTGCATCGAGAGCCGGTACCGACTCCGATGGCAGCAGCCAAACGTCCCCCCCCCGGATCGTATCTTCGGACAGGTAAAATCTCAGGAAGCTGGAGCCGCACGGCGCCTGGCCGTAGTTCTTCACTGCCCCGTCGATACTGAACGTGCCGCCTCGGTCGCCGTAAGGTGGATCGACGGCGTAGCTGTACATCCACAGGTTGGGCCGCTTCCGGGCTATCGTCATCCTGTAAGGCACCGTGTCATAGCTCGGTCTCCATATCCGCAGATAGTAAAAGCCGGCCGACGGAGCCGAGTAGGCGATGCTTTCGTTGCCCGAGAACCACGTGGAACTGTTCGACGTCATTATTAACGCGCCGGTCGGGCTATACAACGAAAGCGCCAGGTCGCCCATGAAAAGCTGGCTGAAGCTGATGTCCGCCTCGAGCAGCTCATCCTCGTGCAGTGATACGCTGAACCAGTCGGTGTCGGCAGCAAGAAGGCTGTAATCCGTGCCCGCCGACGTGCCGGTGACGGGCTTGGCTGCACCGAACGAGTCGTTCTGCTCGTAATCATCCTCCACGTATACGCGGCCCGATGCGAAACCGACGTTATTGTCTTCGTCACCCTCCGGCACAACTTCGGTGGAGTCGAGAACCGCCTCGACGGAATAAGCCCCCGGTGTGGTATTACCGGGCAGTGTGAGCGTCATGTTGTTGAGGTGGGATGTTTGTGCTGCGGTAAGGCCGATCAATCTGGTATCGAAGGGGTACGGTGCCGTGCCGACTATGTAGAACGGTGCCGGCCGGAGACCGAAGCTGACCGTGTGGTTAAGCGCGTCGGTGAATCCGTCATTCCTGAACCTGAAATGAACATGCGCCGGGCCGCCATGCGTTAAGACTGTCTCGTCGATATCGAGCTGCGTGAAGACGAGATCGGCCTGATTGCTGACGACCACTCTTACGGTGTCGGTAACGTCGCCCATGCCGAGGTTGATGGCGCCGGCTCGGACGGTGAGGTCGTAGACGCCGCTGGCGGCGGGCGCGGTGAGGTTGAAATCATGGTACGCCGACATTCCACCGTGCCAGAGGCTCTTGATGAAGCGCTGGTTGTTCACCTCGCCGCCCCAAGAGCCGCTCTGCGGCTGGACCTTGGCCCAGGCCGCCGCGAGCACCCAGCCGCCGGTGTTCTCGATCGTCGCACGCAGGTTGAAGCTGTTGGACGGCCGCACGTGGATGGTCTCCGGCACCGTCAGGCCGATCGACGGCATCTCATACACAGCCTGGGCGACCACGCTATACTTCTGCATCGATAAGAGCGAGCCGAAGTGGCTGTGCACGTACCGCACGCGAACCGTCCAGGTTCCCGCCTGGGGGTTCTCGATGACGATCTTCTCAAGTGGGCTCTGAGTATCGACGTTCGACGGCAGGTAATTGCTGTATCGGTAAGATGTCCCGCCCGGGGAGATCACGTACAGGTCGAGATCATCCTTCAGGGCGTCGTCGTCGGCCTCTTCGCCCTCGTGGTCGTTATAGGCCATCGTGACATTCAGCCGCTTCGTGCCCGCAGGCACACTGACGGAATAGTCACGGATGCGGCCGCCAAAGATAGAGTTCCACCACAGGAGGCCATCTGTCGCAAGCAATTCGGCCGACTCGCCCGACCTGTTGTAAAGTGAGTTATATGCGTTTGCGAGGCCGTAGCCATAAGTTGTGTTTGCGTAGCCTCTGCGAGACTGTGTGCTGTTTCCCTTGATGGGTATGCAGGCATTGATGAGCCGTGCCTTGCAGAGCTCGCTGGAGATGTTGGGCCATCTGTCGAGCATCCTGCCGACGATGCCCGTCACCTGTGGCGCGGACATTGACGTGCCGCGCATGCGGATGTAGTATGCATCGGCGGCCGAGACGCCCTCGGGCCAGCGGCGGCCGGGATAATTGTTATCATAGGTTCCCCCCTTGTGGTTGCAGGAGACTACGCCGCAGGAGAGTTCGACACCGCCGGGATACTCGGGCCGGTCCCCGCCGACGGCCACCAGGTCGGGCTTGAGCCGCCCGTCGTCGCGCGTCGGCCCGCGGCTCGAATAGTTCGTAATGATGCCGATGCCGCCGACGTCCCCCTGACCGGTGTACGAGACCGCACCAACCACTATGAGGTTCTTCGCAGTGCCGGGGTTCGTGATCGTCTCCGAGGCGCTGCCTTGGTTGCCGGCCGATTTTATGATAATCATGTCTTCATCGTCACAATACTCATCGAAAAGCTCCGTCTGGGACGTGTAGTCGAGAGTGAAAACGCCCCCGCTCTTATAGGCCCACGAATTGTTGACTGTCCGAACCCCGTTGTCGTTGAAGATGTCCATGGCTCCCTGATCGGACTCGTAGTAGTCGCGGAAGAGGATGTCGGCTCCCCACGCGATACCCTTGCAGTCGACGCCGGAGTTGTAGGCGCCAGCGGCGATGCCCGCGACGTGTGTGCCGTGGTAGTGCACGGAGCTCGTGTCGCTGGCGGCCACGATCTTGGCGCTCAGGTCAGGATGGTCGTCCCAGATGCCGCCGTCGCGAATGCCGATGGTGATCCCACTGCCGTTGTAAGAAGAGAACGTGTTGGCGATCATCTCGCGGCTGTCATCGGCCTCGAAGTAGGCAACTTCGGGGGCGGGCTCGGGGCGGATCGAGACGCGCCGCACCCATGGAAGCTTAGCGGCCGCCTGCGCCGCTGCATCATCGAGCATTACCGTGTAGAAGCCTCGGCTGGGCTTCACCGGCAGCACGTGGATACCCAACTGGATCAGCTCGTTCCGCCATTCGTCGAGATCCTCGTTGCCGGTGATGTATATGCGGCCGAGCCCCCGCCCGACGGGCCCGGTCGAACGATACTTGGCTCTGACGGGGATGGCGATCAGGGACTTTACGTAATCGAGTTCGGCGATCGCATCGGCCTTGCCCGCGGGAATCCTGGCGTAGAAGGCGAGCCGGCCGGCGTCGCGGAAGATCGCGGCGCCCAGTTCGCGCAGTTCGATCTCCTCCGCGAGGCTGAGCCCGCGTTCGAAGTAAATGATGCAAGCGATCAAGTCGGTGGCTCGGCCCATGCCGCGCTTGAGCTGGATACGCGCGCGCAGCGCCTGGCCCAGACCTCGGGCCGGCTTGACGCCGCGGTCAGGTTCGTCGGACGGCTCCGGCCGCGCGTTGATGTCAATTCCGTGGCGCTCGGCGAACGCACGCAGGCGCGCAGCCGCCTCGCCCGGCTTCAGGCGCATGAGGTCTTTCTGCAGTGCTTGAGCCTCCAGGGCTGCATCGCGGCCCCGCAGCTCGCCCGCCGCAGCCGACGATACGGCCAGCGCTGCAACAAGAACGGCCACTCCCAGCAGTCTTAACGCTCTCATCGAGGGCATGTCGCTCCAGTTCATAGTTCACCTCCTCATCAGTGATATGTCTCTGAGCCGGTCGCCCGCATCACCTGACGATAAGCGCATCATACCAGCGCCCCGCTTTTATGCCGACTATGGCTCCAATTGTGTCGTGCCCGAGGTACTCCCCTACCACCCACAGGCAGTCCATCATAGACTTATACCACTCAAAATAAGCCGTGTCAAGAGAGTAGTTACGGGAATTCCCCAAAAAGGTAATCGCATTTGCCATAAGTCTACCCTAAAACACCGACAGGACGCTCGATGCGGAATTGCTATCGTCGATATTTAGGTCTTGCGGGGCGTGCCGATTATGTATATAATAATAGTGGTGGGAATGGAACATGGCGACGGAGTGACGCAATGGCCGCCAGCGCTTTGGACTCGCGGGTCCTTGTATTGAACAAGCTTTACATGGCTGTTCACGTGGTGTCGGTGCGCCGGGCTTTTGCGCTGCTTTTCAAGCGCGTCGCAGAGGTGGTCTCTTACCAGGATGAGCAGTTCAATACTTATGATTTTGATTCCTGGCGCGATCTTTCGGCGTTGCGGGCCGACTTCGACGAGGAGGATGAGGTGGTGCGCACGGTGTCGTTCGAGATCCGCGTGCCGAAGATCATCCGGCTGGCTTTCTATAGCCGGATGCCGCGTACCGAGGTGAAGTTCAACCGCCGGAATATTTTCGCCAGAGATGAGAACCGCTGCCAGTATTGCGGCAAGCGGCGGCCTACCAGCGAACTGAGCCTCGATCACGTCGTGCCGCGTTCGCGCGGCGGTAAGTCTGCATGGAATAATGTCGTCTGCGCGTGCACTCGCTGCAATGCGCGTAAGGGCGGGCGCCTGCCCACCGAGGCCGGCATGCACCTGTTCCGCGAGCCTGTCAAGCCGCGACGCAGTCCCGTCCTTCATCTGACGCTGCGGTCGGAGAAGTATAAGTCGTGGCGTCATTTTGTCGACGAGGCGTACTGGTCGATACGGCTGCAGGAATGACCGTCTGAGATGTCCCGTGGCCGGCTGGATGCGGTATCGCGGGGCCTTGGGTTTCTTACCACCTGTTGGTGGGTAGGGGCGGAATTGAACCGCCGACACCGGCCTTTTCAGGGCCGTGCTCTACCCCTGAGCTACCTACCCTTCTCGATAATCATTCTACATACTTGCCGCGAAAAGTCAAAGAGAAATCGTGGGGCGGCTGAAGTTCTGAGGGGATGGCTTTCAAGCCCATAATGCGCGCTGCCGAGCCATACCCTTCGTCAGAGAGGGGATATTCGTCAGGAGCGCCTTCGCTGCCACCTTCTCCAGTTCACGGGGCTCGATTTTGTAAAGCCCCCCGCCGTAGACCCTACCTTCGTGCTGAAGATCGTCTCTTCCGATCTGATTGAGAAACTCGAAGACTATCCCGTGTAGTTCAGGTTCTTTCTTCAACGCTTGCGCGAGACCACGGATGGGGTAGAGCATTAGGTACACGTTTGGCGCAATAGCGTCGGACCGGTTCCAAAGGAAGCGAAAGGGGTTGCCGTTCGCGCCCCGGCCCATATATGTGCATAGGAATGGCGGGGGAGCGCGCCGTTCCTGCTTATACCAGGGATTCCGCTGTCGCAGAAGATATCGGTCTCGGATTCCGAGTTGCTCCGCTGTCTCCAGGTAGCTCCAAAGGCGCGGGTACTTCTGCCGAAGTTGCTCTTCTGGTAGATCACTATCGCTCACGGCCAGCTTGTGGCCGATCTCTGGGTAGCCATCGTCGTCCCGTTCGATGATGGTTTCGACGATGTGACGGGGACTGGGTAAGATCGGGTGCAGACATTCATCGGGGAAGCCTCGCTCGAGGGTTTCCTCTCTGGGCAAGATGAAGAAACGATTTGCCCCTGTTGCGATGCCCCGCTGGATTCTGAAGAGATCGCCAAGCTGGATCGTATCTTCGGATCGCGCGGTCCTGTTCTTGGTATGATCTCGTTGCGGATATGTTGTCCATTTTCTGGCTCGCTTCAGCTCAGCGAGTCGGACTCTGTGAATCCTCTCGGGCTTCGTGATGGTGCCACCATAGGAGAAGTCAACGACAGTTCCAGCGCTCGGCGGCTCCTTCCTGAAGACGACCACGGCCGACGTCACCAGAGCATCGTCGAATTCGACCTTGTGCGGATCAAACCTATGTATGCGGATGAGAGTTGTCTTCTCTGTCAGATATCGCCTGAGCACTGCTCCATAGTTGACATCCATGAATTCTGAAGGTATCAGCCACGCAGCGAGGCCGCCTTCTTCCATCCATTCGTGGGCCAGCAGAAGGAAATAAACATATAAGCCCGCGAGCCCGTTCACCCTGAGACCCGTCGCCTGACTTGCGAGGTGTTGAAGCTGGACTTTGTGCTCTTGCGATATATGGTGATGGCGAACGTAAGGCTGATTCGTCAGGACCAGATTCGGCCGTGTGTGAGAACGCGCCATTGTTGCAGGATCGGTGAAATCTCCTTCGATCACTTCGAGGCCAGATGAAGCCCAAAGGTCACTGGCAGCTCGTGCGAATCTCGAGTCAATCTCAATGCCTGTTGCGGATGCAATGCGATCATGGGGGAACACACTGAGCAAAGCCGAGAAAACGGCGCCGGCGCCCACACCAGGATCGGCGAAGTGTATCGGCCCTTTA
>JAUWKK010000215.1 GCA_030614245.1 Planctomycetota bacterium
AGCGGCATCGAGCGGCAATCCGGAGCCGCCCCCGGCCCCGGCGCCGGCTCCGTATGATGCGATACGCGCGATGGCGGTCGGGCCTGCTGACGGCCGATCACCCCCGGTGCCGCCTCCCATTCGCCCGCGTAATGGTGGTGCTATATCTGAATTGTCGATTCTATCGCCGCGTATGCCGGTTCTCTGTCTGATGCCACCGGGCCCCGGATGCGCGATCACCCGTGCAATTCTGCTTTCACCCGACGAGCCTGGTGCGCCCAGTGCGAGCCCACTGGCCGGCCCGGAGGATCTTGCGGGCTCTACTCCGTACGACCGCCCCATCGTTCCGCCGCCGACAGCCCTGGTGCCGGATGATCCGGACCTGCCGATGCGTGCGGCCTGCGCAGCGGCATCGCCCTCGCCGCCCGATGCTCTGCCCTTCTTAGGCCGGCCAGGCAGTTCAGTATTGTCGATCCACTCGATGCCGATCCCCGATCCTGCGAATGACGGGAGTCCCCGCGAGCGGCGGCCTCGCCCGGGCTGCGGCATGGCGAATGTCGGCGCCGCAATGCCGCCGGCGGCGGGGCTCACTGCGCCGCCAACATGCGACGGTCCGGCTGTACTGGGGATAGCCGGGCCTTCCATTGTCAGGGAGCCGCCAGCGCCTTGAATGTTCTGTCCGCCGGCCCGGCCGATTGCCAGCGGCTTCGGCGTCGGCTCGCTGCTGGGCTGCTTCGACGGCTTCCCGCTACCGGCGCTGATAGCTGACAGGTCATCCGGTGGAAGCTTCTCGCGCGGCATCGGTGCAGGCGCGGCTGCCAGTTTCGTTTCCTTCTTCACCGTCGGCTTCGAGGCCGAGAATTCAGCGATGGCGGGGGTCTGCGTCGGGCGCTTTGGCGTAGACGGCCTACGCGGCTGCGCCATTGCCAGGGCCGTCACCCGCCTGGGGCTCTGCGCGCTGCGGGCGATCCTTGCTTCAGATTCGCGCGCGGCGCTGCGGCGCCGCTGGAACTTGCGCTGCAAGGCGGCCAGGTTCTCGCTGATCTTCTCACGGGCTTGTATCGTAGTTACGGGCAGTTCGGACGGCTTCCCGGCCGAGACGAGCCTGGCTTCAGCTTTCGGCAGGCGTCTCGGCTTGCCGAGCGGTCTTCGGCTCTGGACGGATTTCGACATCTCGGGTCGGGCGGGTTTCGCTGGCATTTCAGGACGCTCGGTCTTCGCTATCTGTTGCGGGCTCTGCTTCGCTTGGTCGGCCATCTTCGTAGAAGGATCGTCCTTCAGCAGGCCGCCGCCTTCTATGCCGAGCGACTTTGACAGCTTCGCCATCTTCACGCCGATCGACGGCACCAGGGGCTTGTCCTCGATTACAGCCTCGACCGCGAACCACGCCACCGGGAGCAGTAGTATGATGGCGTGCACGCAAATCGAGCCGAGCATGCACCGCATCCACCCCGGGAGGCCGCTGCCGATGAGCCACTTCGAGAGCAGTTCCGCCAGCAGCCACAGGAGCAGCAGCGCCAGCAGTGCCGCGGCCAGCAGCAGCAGCCAGTTCAGGTCCATCACATCTTCCGACGGGGTCGTCTGTGCTGCGACGGGGGCCATGGGCCTGATGACGAGTACCCTGCACGAGACGGACCCTGGATTCGACGGGCCGCGCATGGTGAGTCGCACCGACGACGGCCCGCGTTCGGCGTTCTCGGGCACGCGGCAGACAACGTCGAACGACAGTGCCTGCTTGGGCGCGAGATTCATCTCGATGTGAGCGTCCACCTCGCCGCGCAGTTCCCAATCTGCGGTCCCGATCGAGTCGCTGCGGAATACCGTCACCTCCTGCGGCTCGTCGATGAGCGAGACGATCTTGAACGACTCGATGGCCTCACCGCCTGGTTTCATCCGGTCGAAATCGAGCTCCGACGGTGACACGGCAAACGTATCGTGAGCCGGGATGAATACCTCACTTGCGAGCTCGGCCGTCCCCGGCAGCGACGGGCCCTCGATGCGAATCGCGAAACTGCGGGAACCGGGGCCGGCGAGCTTCGTTGTCGTGATGGAGACCGGCAACCGAACCGTCCCGCCTGCCGGCAGATCGATTGACGTTGCGCCGGCTGTCACTCCGGCGTTGTCGGCGCCGGGCGGCAGCTTAATGCTGAGCTTCTGCGGGGCTGGGATCAGCGAGCGTATCTCGACGACGCCCGAGCCGGACTTCCCGCGCGCGATCGGCCCGAGATCGATCTTGCGACGGACCACCTTGAAGGTCTCAATCGGCAAGACGTTCACTGTCACGGGCACGGCTGTCTCGCCGAACGGCGTGCGGATGCTCACCTTGCCCCCCAGCCTGCCGGGCGGCTGGTTGAACGGCAGGTTCAGGTCGACAGGCACGGTTGCGGGCGTGCCGGGGGCAACCAGGAGGGCGTCCGGCGGTGCTGCGAACGGGGCGGAAGCTCCGGCACGTACCGGGCGCGCTTTCAGACCCGTTGCCTCGACGCTGATCGCCATTACCGCCGCCTCGCCTGGCTTGCGGTCGCCGAAATCCACGCGCCCCGTCGTCACGGTTACCGACGGCCTGACTACCGACAGCGTCACGGCCGTGCGGGCCGAGCCGGTGGGCGTCCTGGCGATAAGGTCGCCGGTGTACTCGCCTGTCGCACAGTCCGCCGGGGCCTTTAGCGCAATCGAGATCGGCTGCTTCTTCGTGGAGCCGTCAATAGGTTCGGCGGGCAGGACATCGGCCGCTATCGTCTGTCCGGCGGGTGATCTCAGTTCGAGCGGCTCGATACTGATCGGCTGCGACCCACGGGGCGACAGCATTACACCGGTAGTGGCCATCGCCTCGCTGCCGGACTCGATTTTCGGGAGCTTGACGGCATCGAGTTTGATCGACGGGTTGGCGACGGCGGCACTGATGGCAATCTCGGCGGAGCCGGCATCGCTGCTGATGCTGATGTCGCCGCTGTAGATGCCCAGCCGCATGTCGGCGGGCGCCGCGACAGTGACGGCTATCTCGCCCGGCTTCTTTGATGAGATCGTCGCAACGGCTGGAACGTCGACGTCCAGCCCCTTCATCCGGGCTTTCAGCGTCAGTTGCGATCTGATCTCGCGCGGCGCGGCGGTGATGAGTTCCGCCTGGAAGGTGCGGTACGCCCGTTCGCCGTTGTAGAGCGCGCCGAAATCGAGCGACTGCGTCGAGACGTGCAGCTTCGGCCGGGCGACCGTGACGGCGAGAGCAATCTCCGCCGAGCCGGTGCCGCAGCTCACGGCCAGCTTCCCGACGTGCCGGCTGGCGGGCATGTCACGCGGCACCGCGACAGCCACTGCAATCTCGCGCAGATTCTTCGAGGATGCTGAGACGTTATCGGGGAGGGTTACCTTGATGCCGCTGAACTCGGCGTGCAGTCTGATGGGCGCTGTGACTTCGCGGGGCGAGCCGCTGAGCAGCTTCGTATGGAAGGCCCGCGTCGCTTCGTCGGTGACGTTGACCGTCCCGAAGTCAAGTATCTCGGTCGAGACCCAGAGCTTCGGTGCAGGCCGGCGGCCGATGTCCACGCGCAAGTCGGCCTGGCGGCGGAAGGCTTCGCCGAAGGTGTTGCTCCCTGTGGCGACGATACGGAATGCGGCCGTGCCCACGTCGAGCACGCCGTTGCATCGGCCGGCGTAAACGCCATCGTGAGCGCCGGTATCGTTGTGCTTGCCGTCGTCGTGGAGGATAATCGGTTCGCCTGTGAGTTTTCCACCATCCAGCCGCCGTGCAACGACCCTGGCGTCGTGGATCGGTTCACCGTCCTGCGCCAGTACGCACGCGACGTCGAAGGGGCCATCCTGCAAGATGCCTGCTATGGACGGGAACGGCCTGGTAACGAGCACGGTTGCCGCGGTGGCGGAAAGCTGTACGGTCACGACCTTCCCTGGGACGGCCCTGCACTGCCAGCGTCCGATGGCGGGGCGCCAGACGTCGGCGAGTACATAGCCGCCGCCGGGGCTCGTTACCGGGGCAAGTGTGCCGTCGGGGCGGGCAATTGAGAGGTCTACGCCGCCGGTCTTGCATTGCGCGGTGACGGTAAGCTGCGAGATTGTGCGGTCGACGGGCACGTCGGCAGTCATCGGCTTCTGCGGCGCTGCCTCGGCGGAGAGATCGAGCAGCGAGGCCTTGCTTTCGAGCTGGAAGCAGATGGTGGCAAAGATGCTTTCGAGATCGGCGCTGGTGGGCGCCTTGTAGTACGCGGCTCCCGTTTCATCCGCGATCTTCTTGAGGGTCGCTTCGTCGGCGCGCTCTGAGAGGCCGATGGTGAAGATCGGCGTTGTGCGGCCTGCGCTCTCGGCGGCGAAGCTTTTGTGGGCATCTTCGTAGCGGCCGGGCTCGTCCTTGCCGTCGCTGAGCACAACGACGGCCTGCCGAGGGCTGGCCGATTCGGCGAGGAGTTCCCTGGCGAGGTCGAGAGCGGCATCGAGATCGGTGCTTTCGGCGGCGCCGATGCGGTCGAACGCTGCGTTGAGGTCATCGAGCGAATCGAGCGGCGACAGCGGCAGCAGCGTGCGAGGCGAGTTGTTGAACTCGACGGCGCATATCCTGCCGATGCGTCCGCCTCGTGCGGCCAGCCGTGCAAACAGCTTCGCGGCGGCAACGCGCAGCCGCTTGGGATCGTTCTTGCGCATACTGAACGATGCGTCGATCACGAGCGCTACGTCGAGCTTCTCGGAACTCAGGTTGATCGCGCCCCTCAGCCTGACGGGGGCAGCCGCGGCTGCCTTGCTGGACCTGACGACGAGGTCATAACGGCCAGCCTTGAGGTCTGGAATGCGATGGACGTCGAAGTAGAGCGCGCTGCCGGCCCGCCAGGTGAAGGCGTCCCTGACGGAGAAGCCTCGAGCGCCGTCGGCGGTACCCGTCGGGACGAGTATCAGTTTGAAGTCTGCGGGAGCCGACCGGGCGTCAGAATCGATGCGTATGAGCAGATCGAGCGGCCTGGTAAGCTGCCCGGCGCCGCCCCGGACGACCTGCACCTTCATTGCCGGCTCCGCGGCGAAAACCGCAGAGGTCAAGACGACGGCCAGGATGAATGCTGCTCGACGCATGTTACGTCCTGAGTTCGCGGTGGTTCTGTCTCGCTGTGTGGGGCAGGCTTTCCAGCCTGCCATTCTGCGCCGCTATTCCGCCCCTTACGGGGCTGGGGGATTATCGGCCAACCTTACCCACGGCGTTGCCGTGGGCTATTCTAATTCGCCCCTTCGGGGCTGCAAGCCAATGCCTGCACTACGTGGGGCAGGCTTTCCAGCCTGCCATTCTGCGCCGCTATTCCGCCCCTTACGGGGCTGGGGGATTATCGGCCAACCTTACCCACGGCGTTGCCGTGGGCTATTCTAA
>JAUWKK010000228.1 GCA_030614245.1 Planctomycetota bacterium
ATAGTCGCGTTTTGCAGGTTTAACCCGCGTCCGGCCGGGTGCGGCACGCGAGACTCTGACGGTATCCTCGACTTCCAGTTCGATGTACACCTGCCCGTCGACCGTGAGCCCCACGGGCAGGGCAGGCGTCTCGTTGTGCATTTCCAGGCACTTGTCCCCGGAGACGACCAGCGGACGATTGCTGAGCGTATGCGGGCAAATCGGCGTAACGATGAACGCCTCGAGTTCAGGCTCGACAATTGGCCCGCCGGCCGACAGCGAATGCGCCGTCGAACCGACCGGCGTCGAGATTATCAGGCCATCACAATTATATGTCGTACCGTGCCTGCCGTCAACGGTCAATCGGAGCGAGATAACCCGCGATAGCGATCCGCGCGATATCACGACGTCGTTCAATGCCCGATAGCGTCCGACCTCGCGCCCGCTGCGGATCACCCGGCAGTCGATCATCATCTGCTCGGCCACGCGGTACTCCCCGGACAGCAATCCGCCGACGTAGCCGTCCAGTTCCGAGCCGTCATACGCGGCCAGGAAGCCGAGCTTGCCCAGATTGATGCCGACGATGGGAACGGGGTTCTCGCCCAGCCGCCGCGCAGCATTAAGGATCGCACCGTCGCCGCCGAACACCATCGCCAGGTCAGCGCCAACTGCCGTCAGGTCGGCCGCCGGGTCGAGACCCGTCTTCAGTATCGTCGCCTTCGATTTCAGCAGCGGCAGGGCCAGATCGATGAATTCTTTCACTTTCGGCTTGGCAGTATCGCCGATCAGGAGAATAGTCTGCATCTTGTGTATCCACTTGGCGCAGGGGCGGTTCGCGAACCGCCCCGACTTTGCTTTGTCTTCAGCGGCATCCGCGATTCTCCGAGCTGAAAGCCCGACGCCGTCCAGCAGATCCAGCCGTGGTCCGTGCTCGATGAACCTGTCCGGGATTTCCAGCCTCGTCACATCCGCCCGGCAGCCGGCCTCGTTGAGCGCCTCGATCACCGCCGAACCGAAGCCGCCCTGTATAGCTCCGTCGGCCACGGTGATGATCGGCCGTTCGGCCAGCGTCTCGAGCAGTTCGATGTCAATCGGCTTGGCGAACCGCGCATTGACGACGGCAGCCGATATTCCCCGCTTCTCGAGCATTTCAGCCGCCTCGAGGCAGCGCACCACCATTGCTCCGTATGCCCAGAGCACGACGTCTGAGCCGTCTCGGAGCACCTGCGCCTTGCCCAGTTCGATTGGCGCCTCGTCCATCGGCTCGGGCACGTTCTCGCGGGGGAACCGCAGTGCCGCCGGCCCGCCGAGCGCCAGGGCGAAATCGAGCATCGCGGCCAATTCCGGGCCATCCTTCGGCGCCATCAGCCGCATCTTGGGCAGATGCCGCAGATATGCGATGTCGAACACGCCATGATGCGTCGGCCCGTCGGCCCCGACAAGCCCTGCACGGTCGATCGCCAGCACTACGTTCGCCTGCTGAAGGCACAGTTCGTGGAAAACCTGGTCATACGCACGCTGGAGAAACGTCGAGTAGACCGCGAGTACCGGCCGGAGCCCGGCGGCCGCCAGCCCGCTCGCCAGCCCGAGTGCGTGCTGCTCGCATATCCCGACATCGAAGTGCCGATCCGGGAACTCCTCCGCAAATATCGCCGTCACGTCCGGCATCGCCGCGGTTATGGCGACGATCCGCCCGTCCAGACGTCCCAGTTCTACGAGCGCCTCGGCGAAAGTCCTGGTATAGGTCGGCCGCGCCGGTGACGGCTCGACGCGCCCCTTGCCGTTCCCCGCAGAGAGCGGCGACGCGCTGTGCAGGCGATGCGGATGCTCGACCGCCTCTGGGTGGCCGCGGCCCTTCTGCGTCACCACGTGCAGCAGCACCGGCTGGTTCAGCTCGCGCACGTCGCGCAGCATGTGAACGAGCGCATCGATGTCATGCCCGTCAACCGGGCCGAAGTACTTGAAACCGAGTTCCTCGAACATCGCACCGGATACCATCGACCGCCGCACCACCTCTTTCAGATGCTCCAGCACCGACGCCATCCGGTCGCCGAAGACCGGCAGGGCATCGAGGAAACGATGCACCTCGTGCTTCAGATCGCGGTATGCAGGCGCCGTGCGAACGCGGCTCAGGTACCTTCCCAAAGCGCCGACCGTGCCCGCGATGGACATCTCGTTGTCGTTGAGGACCACGAGGAGGCCCTTGCCCAAGTGGCCGGCGTTGTTGAGCGCCTCGAACGGCATTCCCGACGACATCGCACCATCGCCGATGCAGACGACTACGTTGCGCTTGCGGCCGACGAGCTTATCGCCGCTCACGAGACCGAGCGCGGTCGAGATAGCAGTGCCGCTGTGGCCGCATGTGAACGGATCGAACGGGCTCTCTTCGATGCTGGGAAAGCCGCTCAATCCGCCTTTAGTGCGAAGCGTGTCGAACTTCTCGCGCCTGCCGGTGAGCAGTTTGTGCGTGTAGGTCTGGTGGCCGACGTCCCAGACGAGCCGGTCGCGGGCGAAATCGTAGCAGTAGTGCAGCGCGAGCGTCAGTTCCACCGTGCCGAGGTTCGAGCCGAGATGGCCGCCGTTCTTCGCGACGACCTCGATGATGCGCTCGCGGATTTCCTCCGCCAGGGCCGGCAGGTCGTCCAATGGCAGCGCCCGCACGTCGGCAGGCGAATTGATGCTATCGAGAAACTCGCTCAATCAGATATCCCCGAGTAGGCTTTCGGGTGCAATGGTCAACCGTCTTGGGTCGGCCGTGTTTCGACCACGTCCAAGCTCTGCTTGAACGTGCCAGCCGCCCTTGCTGCTAGCCCTTTCGTTCGACAATAAACCGTGCGAGCGAGGCCAACAGGCTGGCCCTCTGCCCGAAACGGTCGAGAGCGTGGATGGCGGATTCGACGAGTGCGCGGGCTTTCGCCTTCGCCTCGGCCATGCCGAAGAGCGCCGGATAGGTGAGCTTGGCCGCCGCTGCATCCTTGCCGGGCGTCTTGCCCAGCTCTTCGGCAGTGCCTTCCACGTCGAGGATGTCGTCCGCGACCTGAAACGCGAGGCCGATATCTTCGGCGTATCGCGTCAGCGCGTCGATGTCGGCGTCAGAAGCGTCGGCAGCTATCGCGCCGCAGCGGACGGCCGCGACGAAGGGCGGCACCGTCTTGTGCGTGTGGATGTAATGCAGCGTGCCTGCGGCGTCGGCCCGCCGGGCGGGTGCATTACTGCCAGACGCTTCGATATCGACGACTTGCCCCCCTATTATCCCGCCGGTGCCGGACGCCCGGCCGATTTCCGCTATGAACCTCTTCGCCAGGCTCGGGTCGGCGACATGTTCGACTATCACTATAAACGCATGCGTGAGCAGCGCATCGCCCGCCAGGATGGCCGCGGCCTCGTCGAACTGCTTGTGGCAGGTAGGACGGCCCCGGCGCAGGTCATCATCGTCGATTGCCGGCAGATCATCGTGTATCAGCGAATAAGTGTGTATCATCTCCAGGGCGCACGCCGGCGGCATTGCGAGATTCGCATCACCGCCGCAGAGCTCGCACGTCCATAGCATCAGCGCCGGGCGGAGCCTCTTGCCCCCGGCGAATACGCTGTATCGCATAGCCTTGTGTATGCCGGTCGGATACGCGTCCTCCGGCGGCAGAAACCGCTCCAGCGCATCGTCGATCAGCTTGCGCGTCTCCGACAGCGTATCGAGAAGTTCGGCAAGCGGCATTTCGAGCATCTCCGTTACCGGAAGGAAGTGTACCATTAAGTGCGGTATATTGCAAGGTTGAGATGAGCGCGGGGGGCGTTCAGACGAGTTCCGCGAGTTTTTTCAGGAAAAACTGCAACTATGCGCGTCTATTCTTGCTGTCCTGGATGCATAGGAAAGTTCAAGAAAGACGCCGCCAAGTATATCAAGCAGATGGAGGATAAGGGCATAAAGCTGGCCGAAGCGCGGAAATCCAAATAGCGAGAAGTTGTGCCGCTAAAATGACTTCCGCTGGCCGGGGAATCCGGGTTTGTGCCGGGGCCTCCCCTCAGCAGAACTTCGACGGCTCGACGTAATCGCCGAACTTCGCCTGGGCATCGAGCAAGCGCTGCCGCTGCTCGACCAGCACCTTGAAGAAAACCTCAGGCGTATCCTCTATATCGTTCGTATAGATATACTCGATCCGGTCGAGCTTCCGCAGGTTTTCCGGAATTCGGAGCGTAAACTGCTCGAAATACTGCGCTTCGGTATACTCATCCTCGAGCACTTCCCCGAACAGTTCCCGCAGGTCTTCATATTTCGGAGTATAGCCCGTTGGGATGCGAATGGCGTCCATCTCGCCATGCACGCGGCGTTCCATCCACTTGAGCCACACGTACTTATCCTGCATGCCGTTCAGGTAGCCGCCGCCCTCGTTCTTGAGGAAATAGTTGACGCCGAAGATGATCGGCGGCTTCTCGACGCCCTTGATGAAATCCAGGTGGTTCCGGACGTATTTGCCGAGGGGAATGGCGACGAAATCGAGATTTGACATCGGCTGGAACGCCCGGACGCCGAGCCGACCGAGAGTGGCGGCGGTCGTCTCCGATTCGAGACTTGCACCGAGCATTATCACGCCGTGTTCCCAGTCGAATGACTGCTGAACGGGCACTGATGTATCGGAATCCCGCCCACCGTAGATTATGCCGCCGACGGGTACGCCGTCGGGATCATCGACTCGCTCGTCGCGGTTTGCAAGGGCATCCAGGGCCACCGTAAAGCGGGCGTTCTTGTGCGCCAGGTGGATCTCGTTGCCCATTTCATCGCTTTTGCCGTCGTGCCATTCGCCGGAATGGTTGATCCCGTGATCGGGCACCTCGCGGGTATCGCCCAGCCAGTATGGCACTCCGTCGCAGACCAGTATGTTCGAGATGATAACCTCGCCCGGCGACGACAGTACGTGCCAGATGATCGGATCGTCCTTGGCATTGACGTTGCGGATGATGCCGAAAATGCCGGATTCGACGTTCGCCGAGCGGACTTCGCCGTCTATCTTGCGGAGATAGGCCAAGTCGTCGCCGACGATCGTCTCGCCGGGCACCATCGCGGTCGAGGTCTTGCCGCAGAAGCTCGGGAACGCGCCGGTGAAGTAAGTCTTGCGGCCGCCGGGGCCGTGAACGCCCATCACGAACATGTGCTCGGCCAGCCAGCCTTCCCTGTCCCCCTTGCGGATCGCCAGGCGGAATGCCAGCTTCTTGAAG
>JAUWKK010000108.1 GCA_030614245.1 Planctomycetota bacterium
GCCGAGGCGGAGGGTTCTCGTGCCGCTGCTGGCCGAGGTCGGCGTCCGGTCTGTGCCGGTCGTCCTGATTACAGGTGCTTTCACGGGCATGGTGCTCGCGGTGCAGACGTATTCGCAGTTCTCGAAGCTCCGCGTGGCGAACATGATCGGCGCCGTGGTGAGCGTATCGATGGTGAAGGAGCTGGGCCCGGTGCTGACGGCGCTCATTCTGGCCGGGCGCGTCGGATCGGCCATGACGGCTGAGCTCGGCACGATGAAAGTGACCGACCAGATCGACGCTTTTCGCTCAATGGGCATCGACCCCGTCCGATACCTGGTCGTGCCCAGGTTCCTGGCGTGTGTATGCCTTATGCCCGTGCTGGTTGTTTATTCCGACATCATCGGGATCGTCGGAGGCTGGCTGGTCAGCGTTAAGGGCCTCGGCGTCGATCCGCATTACTACTGGGAGCACGCGCGATTCTACACCGACAGCTACGACGTAGCCTGCGGCCTGATCAAGGCGGTCTTCTTCGGCGGGTTCATCTCGGTAATCTGCTGTTACAAGGGCTTCAGTTGCGGGCTGGGCGCGAAGGGCGTCGGGCGCGCCACGACCCAGGCGAACGTCGGCGCCTGCGTCACCGTCCTCGTCGCCAATTTCTTCCTCGCCGTCATCCTCTGGATGATCCGCAGTACGTTCACGCAGTCTGTAGTGTGAATGCCGCTTTCGGCATACGGAGATGCTGCATTGGCCAAACGTTCATCATCAAAGGCATCCGTGACGCATCCCGAACTCGAGCCGCTGCTGGGACAGGTGCACCTGGCGGACTGCATCGGCTTCCTCTCGAAGATGCCCGTTGCCTGCATCGATCTGATATTCGCCGATCCGCCGTATAATCTCCAGCTCCGCAATGAACTCTTCCGCCCGAACCTGACGAAGGTCGACGCCGTCAGCGACGAATGGGACAAGTTCGAGGGCTTTGCGGGCTACGACGCCTTCTGCCTCGAATGGCTCGGGCAATGCCGGCGCGTACTCAAGGACACCGGCACGATATGGGTCATCGGGATGTATCACAACATCTACCGCGTGGGTAAGATAATGCAGGACCTCGGCTTCTGGACGCTGAACGACGTGGTCTGGATCAAATCGAACCCGATGCCGAACTTCCAGGGCGTCCGGTTCACAAACGCTCACGAGACGCTCATCTGGGCCAAGAAGAGCGAGAAAGCCAGGGGGTACACGTTCAACTACGCCGATATGAAGGCCGAGAACGGCGGCAAGCAGATGCGGTCCGACTGGGTGTTTTCTCTGTGCCGTGGGGAGGAGCGCCTCCCAAACTCGGAAGGCGGCAAGCTGCATCCGACGCAAAAGCCCTTCGCACTTGTCGAGCGCATCGTCCGCGCGTGCTCGGACCCCGGCGAGGTAGTCCTCGACCCCTTCGCAGGCCCAGGCACCACCGGCGCAGCCGCAGAACTCCACGGACGCAAATGGCTGCTCATCGAGAGCGCCGAGCCCTACGCCGAGGCAGCACGAGAGAGAATCGCAACATAGCGCTGAAGCCGGCAGACATCGACGGGTGCCACGGTCAACGGTCTTCCGTTGGCCGTGCCCAGCCCACGTCCAAGCTGTGCTTGAACGTGCCACCCAACTCGAGAGAAGGGATTACCTCCACAAGATCAACTCAATTGATGTGTTCTCGGTCGGCTATCAATCTGGAGGTCGGTCGCTCGGCTGAAACGGATCCGAATCTCGAATAAAGGAGCAGGAAGATGAGATACGAACGAATTGTCATGATTGCTGCAGTGATTGCCGTCATTCTTGTGAACGTGGTGGAAAGTGTCACAGTAGAGGCGGGAGAGTCGATAGCCATCGTGTCGGCGAAAGATGGGTCGTACATGGAAAAACTGGCGGCGCGGGAAGTCCGCAGATACATTTACGTTCGCACGGGAGCGCTCCTGCCGATCGTTCAGCTCGCGGACGCTGAGCGCTACGCTGACGGCTGGATTATCGTGGCGCGCAAGGACCGTTCCATCGTCAGGATGATCGGGCGTGATATTGACGTCGTTCGAGACTCCCTGGTGAAGCTGGATGCCGATGGCTATTTGCTGAAGACGTTTCGGTGGTCTGACCGGCCTGTGAGCTTGGTCGCAGGCGGCGACGCCGGGACGCTTTATGGCGCCTATCGCTTCGCCGAGCATTTGGGTATTCGCTTCTACTTGCACGGCGACGTCGTGCCGGATCGCAAGGTTGCGCTGAAGCTGCCGCACCTCGACGAGGTGGCCAAGCCGCTGTTCGAGATGCGCGGTATTCAGCCGTTCCACGACTTCCCGGAAGGCCCCGACTGGTGGGAGCTCGACGACTATAAGGCCATCATATCGCAGTTGCCCAAGCTGCGCATGAACTTCTTCGCGCTGCACACGTATCCCGAGGGACACGTCGGCCCCGAGCCTGCCGTCTGGATAGGTGTCCCCGATGACATCGGCGGGGCCGGCCGCGTAGAATTTAGCTATCCGGCACGCTGGTTCACCACGCTCAATGGGTGCTGGGGCTACCAGCCGAAAAAGACCAGCGACTACTCCTTCGGCACGTCTTCGCTCTTCGACCGCGATGCGTACGGCAGCGACGTGATGCGTGGAATGGCACCCTGGCCGAAGACGCCCGATGCCTGCAACGAGATATTCTATCGCAGCGGCGTGCTGCTCCACGGGGCCTTCAGCCACGCGCACAAGCTCGGCGTGAAAACCTGCATCGGCACCGAGACGCCGCTCACCGTGCCCAAGACCGTACGGGCGCGCGGGCCCGCCGAGGTGCAGAAGCTTTATGAAGGAATGTTCCTCCGCATCGCCGGGACTTATCCCGTGGACTACTACTGGCTCTGGACGCCGGAAGGATGGACGTGGGGCGGGGCGAAGGACAAGCAGATCGACGATACAGTCAAAGACCTCCAGACCGCCGTTGCAGCGGCGAAGAAGGTGAAGGCTCCTTTCACACTGGCCACCTGCGGCTGGGTGCTGGGGCCGCCGAAAGACCGGGCGCTTTTCGACAACATCCTGCCGAAGGACATGCCGATGAGCTGCATCAGCCGGAAGGTTGGCCAGGCGCCTGTCGAGCCCGGCTTTGCCGGAGTGAAGGGCCGGCCGAAGTGGTCGATACCGTGGCTCGAGGACGATCCTGCACTCAACTCGCCGCAGCTATGGGTCGGCCGCATGCGAAAAGATGCCGCCGATTCGCTGAAATACGGCTGCACGGGGCTAATGGGCATCCACTGGCGCACCCGAATCCTCGGCCCCAATGTCTCCGCGCTTGCTGCGGCTGCCTGGGATCAGAGCAAGTGGAACAAGCCCATCCCCGAACCGCGCAGAAGACCCGGCCCCGTCGGCGGCAATATCGCCGGTTTCCCCAATAATCCCATCGCCAATACTGATGATGACCCGCTCTACCAGACGGTGCGCTACGACGTGTCCGCCTACCACTTCAGTCTGCCCAACGGTAAGTACAAGGTCACGCTGAAGTTCTGCGAGCCGCACTACAAGGAGACGGGCAAGCGTGTCTTTGGCGTGAAGCTCCAGGGAAAGCTGGTGATTGACAAGCTCGACGTCTTCGCAAGGGTCGGCCGGAATGCCCCGCTCGACTACACCTTCGAAGACGTCGAGGTTGGTCAGAAGTGGCTGCACGTCGATTTCGTTTACCAGGTGGAATATCCCTGCATTGCGGCGATTGTGGCGGAGGGAGCGGGCGGCGGGGTGAAGATCAACTGCGGCGGGCCGAAGTACAAGGACTACGCCGCCGACCGGGCCGAAACCGTCGGCGGTGCGAAACCGGGCAGGTTCCTCCCGACGGGCGACTTCTACCGCGACTGGGCGCGGTCGCAGTTCGGCGCCGAGGTCGCCGAGCAGGCTGCGGAGCTTTTCAGGAGGATCGACGGCAAGCTCCCTCGGCCTTCGCAATGGGCGGGCGGCCCCGGCGGCATCAGGCCCGACGGGCGGCCCTGGGAGAAAGTGGCCGCAGAGTTTGGCTTCGTCCACGAAATGGCGAAACTCCGCCCGCTCGTCAAAGGCACCGGGTACATCGAGCGGTTCGACTACTGGCTCAACAGCTTCAGCAGAATGAAAGCCACGGCCCGCGTCAAGTGCACTTGGGCGCAGTACAATGCCGTTATAAAAAAGGTGAAAGCCCAGAAGGATGCCGAAGCGAGAAGGCGAATGGCGCGTGAAACCGCCCTGCCGCTGCGGAAGCAATTGATCGAGGACGTGACCGACGTTTATCGGTTCCTGCTGCCGACGATCACGAATACCGGCGAGATGGGCAACCTGGCGAACTGGGAACAACACATTCAGCCTGGCCTGCTAACCGCGCCCGGCAATGAACTGGCCAAAATCCTGGGCGAGCCGCTGCCCGGCGATGCGAAACTCCCGAGACTGTACAGCGGACCGTTGCGAATCATCATGCCGCCGAAGCGCACCAGCCTGGAGTTCGGCGAGTCGCTCGTGCTCAAGGTTCTCATCCTCGCCGGTAAGGCTCCACAAGAGGCGAGGCTCTTCTGGCGACCGATGGGGAAGGGGAAGTTCGCCGGTAAGCCGCTCACCCATGTCGCCCGGGGTGTGTATACGGCAAGGATCCCGGCGCCGAAGGAAGACGTGGAGTACTACGTCGAGGCGGCTCCCGAAGGGGGCAAGCCCGTCCGCTTCCCAGCCACGGCTCCGGAGCTCTGCCACACGGTGATCGTCTTGCCGCTGTCGCAGTGAGAACGCGACCTGTCGGGCGACGAGGCACCAATGCAGGCGATGAGCTTGTCGGCTTTGGGTAACGAACCGGTAGTCGGTTGTTTTGACGACGCCTGCAAGGCCGGGGTCAGCAGCGTGGCTGGAACAGCCCCGCGTTTGTCTTGACAAGGCAGCATGCGCGGCTACAATGGATTTCGCCGAGGAATTGGCCCCGGTTCGTCCGGTGACGACATCCGAATCATCCAAGAGCTGCTCGGGCACAAGGATGTCAAGACCACAATGGTCTACACCCACGTTCTTATACAGTATGTATAAGACGAGGCATCGAAAACGGATGACGGAGGTAAGATGTCTATGGTACAAGAGATTGGGGCAACCCATTGTCGGATGCTCCCCGGTCGGGGCAGAAGAGGGCAGTGTGCCTCGAACGGTTTATCCAGTCTGTCTAGAGATTGTTAGGTGTAAAGGAGAACGCCGATGAAGAGCAAATCTCCCGACTTTCAGTCGCACGAGCAGGTTTTGAAGTCGATCCGGCGGTATGACCCGCAGACGGTAATAGACGGAGCGGTCGTGCCTGCGAGATACGCTGTCGCAAAGCCACGGATACTTTGGGTTTTGAGGGAACCAAACGCTGATAATGGCGGAGCTTGGGATCTGCGTGAGTTTCTCAGGAAAGATTCCCGGCTCTTTGGCTATCCCCAATGGCATTGTACTTACAGTGCACTTGCGAAGATATCGCACGGGCTCATCAACTGCTCCCCAGCAAAACACGTCGGGCGGCTTCGGCCAAGAGCTGTCGTAGATGCAATTCGGGACGTTGCCGTTATAAACGTGAGCAAGCGAGGAGGTAAAGGTAAAGTCGAGTGGGGTAGGCTCATTCCAAATGCTCAAGACTTCACGTCATTCGTGGAGCGCCAGATCGCAGCGCTGGCTCCGGAAATCGTCATTGCGGCTGGCAGCTATAAGCTACTGCCGGAATCCCTGCGCGAAAAGTCCGCAAGTTTACAGGGGCGCGTTATCGGGGCGGTTCGGCTCAGTCAGAAAATGTGGCTGCTCAGGTGCTATCACACGGCGCAAACTTGCTGGCCGCATGAAATGTTCTATGACCGAATTCTCGGCGCGTTGAAAGAGGCTGGGTGGAGGATGCGACACCCTGCCGATAACAGCACCTGACCAGTACGATGTTGCGTGGGACAGTCCAAGCAAGGATCACTATGGCTCCATGCCTCTGGGCAACGGCGATACGTGCCTCAACGCGTGGATCGAGCCCTCCGGCGTCGTCGTCTTTTACATCGCTAAGACGGATGCCTGGGACGACAACGGTCGTCTCGTTAAAGTCGGACGGGTACGGATAGCCCTCGATAAGGCGCCGGGAATCACCAAGTTCTCCCAGAGACTGCGGCTGCGCGACGCCACGCTTGAGGTGGTCTTCGGTGCAGGTGACAAGACCACAACCTTGCGCCTATGGGGCGACGCAAACCGACCGGTCATCCATAGTTACCGCAGAGAGCAGCCGCCGCATCTTGGCGACAGAGAGGGACCGCCGACGTCGCGGCTATCGGGGCCGAAGAGGCTACAACGCAAATGGCCCCTCTCGATTTTCCATTGATGCGTTGCCACATTGCTGCTACAATCACTCCGTCCACCGGCAGAAGAAGTAACCTCGGCATCTCAGCCCTCGAGATTCTCGTTCAAGAACAGGGATTAAACCGGTCCAGCCATGATTCGAGCCGTAAAAGGCGACCGCAAGAGCCTGATAGAACGCCACCACATAAGCCCGAAGCTGGCCAGGCGCATCGAGGCGCTGACCCGCAGGTCGATAGGCGTGACCCGGCAGGTGCTGGAAATATGCCGGCCCGACAGCCCGGCCGAGATCGTACTGCTCGACCCGGAGCTCCTGCACTCGGCCGAGACGCTCGACGACGAGCACCTGATGCTGCTCGTCCGCTCGGCGGCGGGCATTCGCGCGGGATCCGTGCCCGCCATGTGCGTCGTCCGCAGGCGAAAGGGCAGGATAATCGCGCTCGCAAGCGAAATCGCCGAACCCCGTGACGCCGGCCTCGTGCCTGCCGCAACCGGCGCCCGGATGGCGCTGAGTCTTCTCGGTGGAACGGAGGCGGCTGAGCTCTTCTCGCCGCACGACGTTGCCAGGCTCAAGCTCATCATCGTCACGTCGACAAGCGAAGACGAGAAAGTAACCGCCATCCGGCAGATGGCACTTGTGCCGGGCGAGCCGGCCGAAAAAGGCGCCGTGATGCTGAGCGCGCTCTCGGACGAATCGGCGAAAGTCCGCAGCGAGGCCGCCGCAGCACTCGTCAATCTCGGCCTGACTCCCGATATCGCCGAGGCCGCCCGAGCACTGGCTCTGGGCAACGAAAGCCAGCGGCTCCTCGCCGCGCAACGCCTCTCCAGCCTCATCGCGACCGTGGCCGAAAGCGAAGTAGGCGTCCTGCTCAAACTGCTGGTCGGCAGCCTTGCCGACGAAGACTCAGCCGCCGTCCGCGAAGAGCTGATAGGCGCATCCAGAGCCGTGTCGGGCATTGTCTCACGCCGCAAAGAGCACGCAGCCGAGATGGTCAGGCTGCTGCTCGGCCAGGTCCGCACCGGAATCGCAACGCTCCGCAGGCCCCTCGCCGATGCCCTCGCCGAGCTCGGCAGCCTTGCGCCCGATGTCGTCGGCGAACTGTGCTGGCAGGAGCTGGGCCGCGTCAGGGAGAACTCCGTCCGCCGCTTCCTGCTCACCGTCATGAGCCGCATCAAGCTGGCCAAGCACCTGCAGAAGGAAGTCGTCGTAAGGGCAATGGAAGAAATCCTCGCCAGCCCGCGGCCCGAGGAAGACTGCCTGGAACTCGGCTCGATACTATGCTACTTCCCGAAGCAATCGACCGGGCCGATGCTCGACGCGATCGAGAGCGCCTCGGATGCCGCCAAACTGTATCTCATCCGCCTGCTGGATGTCATCGCAGCGCGCGGCGAGATGTCCGATGCGGTCGTCGAGCGGATGGGATGGACGTTTCTAAGGCTGCTGCAGGTCTCCGAGAAGAACGTTCGCCCGGCCATTCTCCTTGCCGAGACCATCCATAGCCCGAGGCTGTCGGCCAAGCTCCGCCGGGAGATCGCCCGCGAGATGCTCGCAGGGCTGCCCAGTTACGGCAGCGTCAGGATGCTCGACGCGATTGCTACCTCTATAGTGCGGATAGGAGAGCCGGCCATCAAGCCGCTGTTTGACCTGATCGACAGCGACTCGAAGATGCGCGAGCGGACATTCGCCGTCCGCATGCTCGGCAATACCGTCGCCGCGCTCCCCAAGCGGCGCGGAATGGCGGCCGTAGTCAATAATGCGCTCGATGAGACGATGAAACGCATCGACGACCGAGTGGAGGCGGCGGTGCACGCGGGTGCTTTTTTGGATTTGCAGGCGGGAAGCCAGCCCCCCCCCCCCCCCCCCCACCCCC
>JAUWKK010000333.1 GCA_030614245.1 Planctomycetota bacterium
GATGCATTACAAGCACTTTCTTGCTCATTTGCAGGGTTTACTTCACCATAAGATGCAGCATGTTGTCAAATCCCCGCATTCTCACGAATTTTGGAGCTAATGTTCCGGCGGTTAGCGCCGATTACGCAAATACATAATAAGTATCGCGAGCCTTCCGGCCGCCCCACCCGCCTGCCGGCGGGCAAGCCGGAGACCTCCGATACTGTCGGGGATTGAGTTCGTTAAGTGCTGCCGCAGAAACTACGGCGGAAATCGACGCGATATGAGTCTACCCTTCATCATCGTATACTGCGGCGAACACAAATACGTCTTCTACTATACGAACGGCCGCGAAGACGAGCTGATCGGTCAGATGATCGATTTCGCAATGGATGATCGGCACGTCTTCGGCTGGGCGGAAGTCAGGTCGATCATGAAGCATTTTGGACTGCTCCAATCCGGCCCACCTAAGCAGCAATTCTGAGCTCAGGCCTTGCTCTTCAGAATCCGCATCACCAGGTCGGTCATCAGTTCAATCGGCGGCTCGCGTTTCGTCCAGAGTCGGAATTGATTAGCCGCCTGGCGGACGAACATCCCGAGACCATCGACAACCGCGCACTCATGGGCTTTCGCCTCGCGAAGCAGCAGCGTTTCCAGCGGGTTGTAGACGATATCGCAGACAACCATACCCTTGCGCAGGAGAGACACGTCGACGGGGCACGCATCGACGTTCGGATGCATGCCCACTGAAGTCGTATTGATGATGACGTCGGCTTCGATTGATCTCAGGTCAGCCAGCGGGAGCCAACCGGCGCCGAGGTCCACCGCCAGCCGCCGTGCCTTCTCGGCCGTGCGGTTGGCGATGGTGACTATTGCCTCTCGTTCGCGGAGGCCGACGCAGATGGCTCGAGTCGCCCCACCGGCGCCGATCACGAGCACCCGCCTGCCACGCAGATACGAGGCGTCTTCGCCGATGCCGGCTTCGAGCGCTTCGATGGCAGCGAGCCACTCGACATTGCAGCCGACGAGTTTCCCGTCGCGCACCACGATAGTGTTGAGTGCTCCCACTTCATTTACTTTCGGATCGAGTTCGTCCATCGCCTGCATGGACGTTACCTTGTGCGGGATGGTAACGCTGTAGCCTTTGACTATGTGGCGGAAAGCGGCGTAGAAGGCAAGAGGATCATCTACACGGAAGGGCAGATAGACCGCATCGAGGTCCAACTCGCGGAAGGCCGCGTTGTGAATCGCCGGGCTCATCGAGTGCGCGACGGGATTGGCCACGACGCCGTAGATGTCGGTCTTCGGGGTGATCCGTTCGTAGCGATACATCTCGCGAAGCGTCTGCACTGTCAGTTGCCCCGGTGCCGAAGCGGAAGCATCGTCGAGCGCAGCAAAGGTCAGCAGCCCGCCGAAGCGGCCGGCCAGGATACGGCTGATCCGCCCGTCATCGCCCATGCAGAGGCCTATCGTCGGCCGGTCGGAACGTTCGAGCAGCTCGAACATTCTCAGGTTGTCGAGCACGCTGTTGGCCTTCGTTGCCAGCTTGACGACGTCGGCCCCGGTCTCGGCGAGGCTCTGATAGATATTGCCCAGATCGTCCGGCGTCTGCTCAAAATCATGATGGGAGACGATCCGTCTTGCGGGCGCCCGGCCCAGTTCGGCGACTGAGTCGAGTTCGACGTCGATATATTCTGCTCCGGCCGCGGCGGCGCGCCTCAGGATGTCGAGGCGGTCGGCCTCCTCACCGACAAACAAGCCGCCCTCGCGCCCGGGGCGGCACGTTGCTATCACCGGCAGCGGCCTGGACCGTATCAGACCCTCGACATCGGGCCGGCTGATGTAGTCGAGGCGCAACTCGATAATATCGCAGAGCGGCGCGGCGCGGGATATCTGTTCGCCGGCGGCATCATTGTCTCGTGCTGTTATGGGAATGCAGATCACGGTAGCGCAGTTCGTATTGTGTCTCGGGTGTCAGTTGTCGAGGAGTCTTGCCGCAGCCTCGGCAAAGCGCCCGAGCAGTTCAGGGGCCGTCTGCAAGTGCTCGGCCAAGTCTTCGGGTTTGAGTTCGGCATATTCATGAACGATCAGGTTCCTGTATCTTCCCAGCCTGCTCAGTCGATCTGCGAGGTCCTCGGCGATCAATCCGCCGGCAGCCATCTTTCGGAAGTTGCCTGCCCGCGTGTTCGCCGCGCCCAGTGCGTTGGAGACGACAACGTGCGTGACAATATCCAGCGAGCATTCGAGCGCCCGGTGCAGATAGCGTTCGAGAAGCGCCGCGCGCTCTCTGGATTCCGCAAGGCGTTCGACGCTGTGGGACTCACGGAAGCTCTTCAAGTCGGCGATATACTGGTTGAGGCGATCAACCAGGGTCGTCAGGCGGATGGGGTCTACCACCGAATGTTCCCTCCTTAGCTCTCTTCACGAGAAGCTTCCTGCGGAGTTCCAGGTCGTAGATCTCGTCGTCGGCCAGCGCGAGAATGCGCGTTTCGTATCGTACGCGTGCTTCCGGACTGCTCTCGTAGATTCTCTGGCCGTTGACGATGATGGAATGCTGGAAGATGATCGAGGTCCCGCCCAGATCGAGCAGGTCGACTTCGAACGGCAGGCCTTCGGGCAGTTGGCTTTCGATATCGCACAGGACGGACAGGGCATCCTGGCCCGGTTCGAGAACGATGCCGATATCGAGATCGCTTCCCGGCTGCGGCCTCCCTGATATGCGCGAGCCGAAGGCATAGGCAAGCAACACCCTCGGCTCATTCGCGCAAATCTCTGCGATCCCGTCACAGCGGGCAGGTATGTCCTTCAGATGGTCGATCTCACTTGGCATCGATCCACTTCATCATCTTTCGGAGCTTCTTTCCGATCTTTTCCAACGGATGCTCGCGGTCTTTCGCGGCGAGAGCGTTGAAGACCGGGCGATTGGCCTGGTTCTCGAGAATCCACTCGCGAGCGAAACTCCCGTCCTGCACCTGCTCCAGTATCTTCTTCATTTCGTCCTTGGTCTCGGGTGGAATGATGCGCGGGCCGCGCGTGAGATCGCCGTATTCGGCGGTATTGCTGACGGAGTAACGCATGTATGTCAGGCCGCCCTGGTAAAGCAGATCGACGATGAGCTTGAGCTCGTGCATGCATTCGAAGTATGCGATTTCGGGTTGATAGCCGGCCTCGACGAGCGTCTCGAAGCCCGCCTTGACGAGCGCGGTGCAGCCTCCGCAGAGCACTGCCTGCTCGCCGAAGAGGTCGGTCTCGGTCTCCTCTGCAAAGGTCGTCTCGATACAGCCCGAGCGCAGGCCGCCCAGGCCTTTCGAGTAAGCCAGCCCCAGCTTGAGCGCATCGCCGGATGCGGCCTGATATACGGCCACGAGGTTCGGCACCCCCCCACCGGCCACAACTTCACTGCGCACGAGGTGTCCC
>JAUWKK010000147.1 GCA_030614245.1 Planctomycetota bacterium
GACATTGACGCGCAAAATCGCGCCTGACGGCCTGCAATTCTTCGCCAGACCCAGCCTTCAACACATCCTCACATTCGCGGCATACTAGATTCCCCACGATTGGAGGTCAGACTCCAAGGCGTCCCGCCCGTTGACTTGGAATCACCGGCGGGATATAATCATTATAGACTTGAGAGAAACCCCTCACGGTCATTTGCGGCTGAGGTCAGCGCTATGGCTGAAGAGCAGCCGGCCCGACAACCGAATGTTCTAAAGGCACTCAGGGGGCTTTTCTGTGCCTCCTGTGGGCGTGAAGTGCTCCTGGAAGAGATGAACGACGGCACTGCGAGACAGTTTGCAGGGAAGGTATATTGCCCCCAGTGCCTGAATGCCAAGACCCACAGTGAAGCGTCAAAGTGCCGAAAATGCGGCGCTTACGAGATGCCTCTCTTCGACGGCAAGACGCTGCTGTGCCGAAAATGCGGCGCTGAACTGAGCACCCGGACCGGCAAGACCGCGGGCAAATCCGGCTCGAGCAGGACAGCTCTAAAGGTCTGCCCCGAGTGCAATGGTATAGTGGGCGTGGGAGCAACCATCTGCGGGCATTGCGGCGAGCCGCTCACCCGAGCCGCCAGGAAAGCAGTCAGCCGCCGGGCATTCACCAGGCCGTTCCTCGCAGCGGCCTTCACGATGGCCCTCGTGGTCGCCGGGGCACTCGTTCTGGGGGCGTACATCTTCAAGGCGGACCCCTGGCGGGAGACTGTCGATCTTTCCGCCGTCAACGAACAGACCGGGAAACTGGACGCCATCGAAGGGCGGATCGGTTCGATCGAGCAGGAGCTATCGGGCCTGAAACAGTCGGCTCCGTCCGAGGACTACGTTACAAAGAAGCATCTCGACGCGAGAATCAGGTCCATCGAGGAGCTTCTCAAGAGCAAGTCCGATCTCAACTCGGCAAAGATAACCACCGTCGAACTTCGCCTGGCTGCAATCGACGACGCAATCAAGGAACTCTCGAAACGACCGGAGCCTGCCGCACTCACGCCCAGGAACGGAGCCGCCCGCGCCTTGAATGCCGTCGAGCGGATGGTCGAGAATGCGCCTGACAAACCCGATCGGAATCCACCCGACGACCGGGCAGCAGACAAGGAACTGCTTGCCAGGATGAGCCGCGATCTCGACAAACTGCGCAAGGAGAGCCACCAGCTTGTGCAGGAATTGCGTTTTGGTGAGGCACTGGCAGTCTGGGACAGCCGCCCCGAATACAGGGCCGCCCACTGGCAGGCAGGCCGCGAGAAGCAGAAGCGCACTATACGAGCGATGGCAAAGGCAAGGTTCGAAAACGACCAAGCCGGGGCCGAGAAGCTCGCAGGCCGGGGCCGCAACGACGACGTCATCGAAATCTATCGCAAGGCAGCCGGCTACGGCGTTCCCGAGATTACCCGCGCAGCCGAGAAGCGCATGGCCGAACTCCGCCGAGGCGCCATTCCCGCGGTCGCAAGTCCCGAGACAGCCAAGCTGCTTAGAATTCTCAACAATCCGAAATCGCCTCCGCACGCGCGGGCCGATGCCGCCAAGACGCTCGGCGCCATCGGCGATAAGGCGGCAGCCGGTATCCTCGTCCGGGCACTCGACGACACCGACTGGTACGTCCGCGTAGTTGCCGCACAAGCGCTCGCAAAAATGAAGCATACTGCCGCCGTGCCCAAGCTGGTCGACAACCTCACGCACATAATCATTCCCGTCAGAGAGCGCTGCGCGCAGGCGCTGAAGGACATCACGGGCCAGGATTTCGGCCAGGACGCGGCGAAATGGCGCGACTGGCTCGCGGCGAATCCGGACATCCTGACCAGCACCACACCTGATACCGGCCCCGACAGTAAGCCGCCGGCACCCGTCCCGAATGCGTTCCCATCGCAGGTGGTCGTCTACAAGCCTGCCGAGCATTCCATCGGGTTCACCCTCGGCGGCGGCCAGAAGCTTGACAAAGGCGACGCCGTCTGGATCTACAAGAAAGGCAAGCGGCTGTGCCAGGTCATCATTGAAGACGTCGGCCAGATGCACGCCGTCGGCAACATCAAAGGCCTGCAGGACCTCACCTCAATCGCCAAGGGCGACACGATAATGGTCGGAGTGTTGAAGTAGGACAGCACCCGCAACTCTGCGATGACGGCAAGAGGAGTCTCGACCGGCAATGAAAGTAAGTCTCGATTGGCTGAAGGACTACGTTGAGATAACGCAGACGCCCGAAGAACTGGCTGAGATGCTGACGCTCCTGGGAGCAGAAGTCGAAAGCGTGACGCATCTCGGGAACGACGTTTGCATCGAGCTCGAGATCAACTCGAACCGTCCCGACCTTCTGAGCACCATCGGCATAGCGCGTGAAGTGGCCGCTGCTACCGGACAGAAGGTCAAGCTGCCTGCCGTCGAGTTCGCCGATGACGGCGAGCCGATCGAGAGCGAGACGAGCGTCGAAGTGCTCGATCCCGAGCTGTGCCCGCGATACACGGCTCGGCTGATCCGGGGCGTTACGATCGAGCCGTCTCCGCCCTGGATGCAAAGGCGCCTCGAGGCCATCGGGCTGCGCCCGATCAACAACGTCGTGGACATCACCAACTACGTGCTGATGGAATGCGGCCAGCCGCTGCATGCTTTCGATTTCAGCCTGCTGGAAGGCGGCAGGATCATCGTCCGCCGCGGACGCGCCGGCGAGACGATAACGTCAATCGACGAGACCGAATGCAAGCTGACGCCCGAACGCCTGGTCATCGCCGATGGACGGCGGCCAGTCGCCGTAGCCGGTGTCATGGGTGGAGCCGACAGCGAGGTCTCGAACACCACCGTCGACGTGCTGATCGAGAGCGCCGTCTTCGATCCCGTCAGCATCCGCCGCAGCTCGCGAGCGCTCAACCTGGCGTCGGATTCATCCTATCGCTTCGAGCGAACTGTCGATCCGGTCGGCTGTGAATGGGCGTCGAGGCGGGCTGTCAGCCTGATCCGCGAATTCGCGGGCGGGACAGTCTCGAAGGGGCTGATCGACGTCAACACGGTCGATCTGTCCGAGCCGCTCGTCAAGATGCGGCTCTCGCGCATTTCTCGAGTATTAGGCGTCGAGATTCCCGCCGCCGAGGTGAACCGGATACTCGACGCGCTCGAGTTCCGCGTTGTGGAATCCGAAGACGACACGCTCACGGTGGCCATCCCGCCGTTTCGCCGCGAGGTCTGCCGCGAGATCGATCTGATCGAGGAGGTCGCACGTGTCTGGGGCTACGAGCGCATCCCCGAGACCAGCGGAATGAGCATAAAGGTGGGCACGGGCAGCAAGGTCGAGGCGGTCAGCCGGTTCATCCACGAGACGCTCGTGCGCGCGGGATACGACGAAGTCGTCACCACGAGCTTCGTCGCCCCCGGATGCGGGAGCGATCTCACACCGTGGCCCAAGAAAGGCCCGGTCATAATCATGAATCCGCTGCGCGCCGACGAGAGCGCCCTCCGGGCGAGCGTACTGCCGGGGCTGCTGCACGTCAAGCAGCACAACCAGGACAGGGGCCTCATCTACGCCGACATCTTCGAGATCTCGCGCGTCCAGTGGCTCAACGCCGCCGGCCAGCCCGTCGAGATCGATACCGTCGGGATCATGACCGATGGCGGCTTCAGGGAGCTTAAGGGCGTCATCGAGGCGCTCCTGGATCGACTGTGCGCCGCAACCCAATGCGCGTTCGTCCCCCGCGACAACAGGCTGTTCGTCCCGGGAAAGGCAATCGCCATAACGATTGTGGGGCAGGCTTTCAGCCTGCCAATTAATCAGCAGCCTGGAAAGGCTGCTCCACATCCCGTCGGCTGGCTCGGCGAACTGACCGAAACGCTCAGGAAGTACTACGATCTGAAACGGCTGCCGTGCTACGCCGAACTCGATCTGAGCACGCTGCGAGGCCACGCCGTGCTCGAGCGCCATGCGGATGAACTGCCGCGTTTCCCTTCCGTCCAGCGCGACGTCGCCATCGTCGTCGACGAAGCCGTCACGTGGGAGCAGATCACCGACTGCATCGACGCGGCCGAACCGAGCCGCGAGAACATCAAATTCATCGACCTCTACCGGGGCGAACAGATCGGCGTCGGCAAGAAGAGCATAATGTTCTCGGTGACGTATCGGCACCCTGACCGGACGCTGACCAACGAAGAAATCGTCGAGCCGCAAAACCGGCTGATAGCGGCATTGGAACGCAACCTTGGAGCCAAACTCCGCGCATAATCCGCCATCTGATGCAAAACCTCGGCAAATCTTCCCGAAATCCTTTTGAAAATTGCTGGTGCGATCTGTAATTTCATAAGGGCCGTGTGCCGTGAGGCTGCACGCTGGAAGCCTCAGACTTCACACTTCAGGCTTCAGGGTTGCCCTTCGCAATTTCTGCCTGAGGCCTGTAGCCTGTAGCCTTTTTCGGAGGGATTTTATCACTATGGCGGCACAGATCGCCACATCCGGGATCGACTACGGGCCTGTCCGTCGCAAGGCATCCGCTGCTCTGCTGCTGGCACTGACGATCTTCGCGCTCATCTCGATCGTGACCTTCAACCGTTATGACCTCGCCGCGAATCAATGGCCGCCGAACGAGCCGCTGATGAATTGGTGCGGGATTGTCGGCGCCCGGCTGGCCTCCTGGCTGCTCTGGTGGTTCGGTATGACATCTTTCGCGCTTGTAATACTCGTCGGAATTTGGAGTGCACTGCTGCTCTTCGCCGGGCGTTTGAACGAGCCGTGGATGAAACTGTTCGGCTCGACGCTTATCGTCTCGACTGCGTGCAGCGCGGCGGCGATGTTCGCGCCGATCAAGGATTTCATTCCGTCCAACGGCGGCGCTGTTGGCCTGTACCTCGTGCATTGGCTGCGCATATACTGCGGTACGACGGGTTCCTGGCTGATCATCGCACTGTCCGGGTTCTTCGGGCTGCTGTTCCTGGGGCTCGACCGCGTGATCGCCCGCCAGGTGCGGTCGGTCATCGCAGTGAGCTCAGGCGGCGCCCGGCTGGCGGGTGTATTTGCCGGCAAGCCGAAGAAGCGGACGGCAACCGTCGCCGCCGCACCACTGAGGGTGCGCCAGGGGAAGCTGAATTCCCCCGACCAGCCGCAAGGCTCAGAGGAAGAAACGGAGCTGGCCGACGGTGAGCGGACGGTCGATGGCGAAGCCGAGCCGGATGCCGAAGCGGACGCTGCCGAGCTGGAACGCCGCGCAGCCGTGCGAGAGCACCTCGCCAGGAAGGTGGCCGCCATCGGCAAGGGCGCGACGAAGAAGAGCAAATTCTCGAAGGAAGGCGCCGGAACCGCTGGTGTCTCAGAGAGCGATGATTACGCCTTTCCGCCGCTCGATCTGCTCGAGCACTCGCGGCCCGTCGACGTCCCCCGGCGCGAGGAAGATATCCGCCGTAACATCGAGATACTCGAACGGATGCTCGCAGACTTCAAGATACAGGCCGAGGTGGTGGACATCGACCGCGGCCCGGCGGTCACCCGCTACGAATTGATGCTCGCCCCGGGGATCAAGGTCAATCGCATCACGGGGCTTGCCAACGATATCGCAATGGCCGTCAAGGCGCACGCAGTACGCGTCGTGGCGCCCATTCCGGGCAAATCGACCGTCGGCGTCGAAATCCCAAACGCATCCAAGGAAATCGTCCGCCTCAGGGAGCTCATCGAATCGGATGAATACAGACGCAAGAAATGGACGCTCCCGCTGTTCATCGGCAAAGATTCCTCGGGCGCTCCCGTTATCAGCGATCTCACCATGATGCCGCACCTGCTGATTGCCGGCGCTACCGGCTCGGGCAAGTCGGTCTGCATCAATGCGGTAATCACCAGCATCCTGATGGTGCATCATCCCGACGAGGTGCGGCTGATCCTGGTCGACCCGAAGGTCGTCGAAATGCAGCAGTTCGATAACATTCCGCAACTGCTCACGCCGGTTATCACGGACCTCAAGCGTGCAACGTGGATACTCGACTGGGCAACGAAGAAGATGGACGAACGCTACGACATGCTCGCCCGAGCCCGGGTACGCCACATCAAGCAGTACAACGCGCTCGGTGAAGAGGGCCTGCATGCACGCCTCGGAGAGGACGTCGATTACGACAGCGTCCCGACGCACCTGCCGTACATCGTAATAATAGTCGATGAAATGGCCGACCTGATGATGATGTCCGGCAAGGAGGTCGAGATGTCGATCACGCGGCTGGCGCAGAAGTCGCGTGCGGTCGGCATCCACCTGATCCTGGCCACACAGCGCCCGTCGGTGGATGTCATCACCGGCCTGATAAAGGCCAACCTGCCGACGCGGATCAGCTTCCAGGTTTGCGCCCGCGTCGACTCCAGGACGATTCTCGACCGCAACGGGGCCGATGCACTGCTCGGCAGCGGCGACATGCTGTTCATCCCGCCACAGAGTTCCGACCTCGTCCGAGTGCAGGGCACGTTCGTCTCCGACAAGGAACTCCGCGCCGTCGTCAAGCACGTGACGAAGGACATCGAGGTCGAGTATGCCCTTGATGCGAACAACTGGGGCGCCGAAACCGACGACGACCCGAGCCGGCGCGACGATCTGTATAACAAGGCCCTGCGCATCGTTCTCGAGACGCAGCGCGGCTCGGTGAGCCAGTTGCAGCGCGATCTCGCCATAGGCTACACGCGCGCGGCGCGGCTGGTCGATATGATGGCCGCGCAGGGCATAGTCGGCCCCTACAAGGGCAGCCAGGCCCGCAAAGTAATGTTCACGCTCGAGGAATGGCTTAACATGCAGGGCGTCGAGACCACCGGGGCCGACGAGGCGGAAGAGCCGCCACTCGAGGCCGCCGTCGAGGTCGGCGAGGACGAGGAGGAAGGCTGATTGATCAGGCCCCGGCCCATTCAGTTCACATAGTCAGCCTCGGCTGTCCGAAGAACGAGATAGACACCGAGCGCATCCTCGCGGCGCTCGCCGAGGCCGGCTGGCTGATCTGCTCGAATCCCACCGATGCCGATATCATACTCATCAACACGTGCGGCTTCATCGAACCGGCCAGGCAGGAAGCTTTTTTCGAGATCGCGCGCGCGCGAGATATCAATCGCAGAGGCCAGCGCCCC
>JAUWKK010000303.1 GCA_030614245.1 Planctomycetota bacterium
CCCCCACGCCACCGCCGGGGGGCCAGCCCGGCAAATTCCACACGCCCTCACCGGGGTGTCGGATCCCACCCCACGGCCCTGGCCGCCCCGCCCGGCGGCCGCCCCCCCGGGGCGGAGGGCTGTAGCCGGAGGCGAGGCCTCCGAGCCCCCGGTTGGACTTCTCGGCGTTCATCAGAGTTCATTCGTGGTTCCGATCCCCCAGGTGCCGGTGTATCGCCCGTGCGTCCTTCGCGGTGATCCCCTTCACCCGCTGGAGCTCCTCGATGCCCGCCTCGCGGATGCTGCCGTAATCGCCGAACTCCTCCAGCAGCCGCTTCTTCTTTACGTCGCCCACGCCCGGGATGCCGTCGAGCGGATGGTATCCCTGCCGTTTCTTGCGCAGCAGGCGGTGATAGCTGATCGCGAACCTGTGCGCCTCATCGCGGACGCGCACAAGATAGTACATCTCCTGCGAATCCTGCGGCAGGACTACCGGATCGGTGCGGCCGGGCAGGAAGACGCGCTCGGGCGTCTGCTTCTTCGCACCCGCTCCTCCCTCGCCTCGGCGGGCAGGCTTGCGTTTGCTCTTGGCAAGGCCGACCAGATCGACGTCGTCGATGCCGAGCTCCGCGAACACCTTCACAGCCGCGCTAAGCTGTCCCTTGCCGCCGTCGACGACCGTCAGGTCCGGCCTGGGCTCGTCTTTGGCGGGATCGTACCGGCGGCGGAGCACCTCGCGCATCATTGCGAAGTCGTCGCTCTGGGTAATCGTGCGAATCTTAAACTTGCGATAGTGCGACTTGTCGGGCTTGCCGTCGCGAAAGCTCACCATCGAGCCGACCGCCAGGTGGCCCTGGAAGTTCGAGATATCGAAGCATTCGATGCGCCTGGGCAGCCTCCGCAGGCCGAGCTTCTCCTTCAGCGATTCAAGCAGATCCTCGACTAGCGCCGCATCCGAGACGCGCGACCTGAACGCCGCCTCCGCGTTGCGGGCGGCCAGCTCGACCAGCCGCAGTTTCTCGCCGCGCCGGGGGTGTATCACCTGAACTTTCCTGCCCCTCTTCTCGGTCAGCATTTCGGCCAGCGCGTCGGCGGAACCGATATCGAACGGCACCAGCACTTCCTGGGGGATGAAACGCTGCTGCCGGATGTAGAACTGCTCGACGAACGACTCGAAGACCTCAGCAGGGGTGAAGTGCTGCTGATCGAAATGGTACGAGTTCAGCTCGCCCAACTTGCCGTCGCGGACGAACAGCACGCCGATGGCGATGGACTTCGCGTCGCGATAGACGCCGAAGATATCGCGGTCGACGCCGCCCACGACGTTCATCTTCTGCTTCTCGAAGGTCGCCTCGATGGCCATCAGGCGGTCGCGCATTTCAGCCGCACGCTCGAAGTGCATCAGCTTCGATTCGCGCTTCATGCGCTCGGTCAGGAGGTGCTTCACCTTCTCGTACCTGCCGTTGAGCACCATTATCGCTTCTTCGAGGACGTCGTTGTATTCGGCCTTCTCCACGTGCCCGGAGCACGGCCCCAGGCAGCGGCCCATCTGGTGCTGGATGCAGGGCCTCCGGCGCCGGCTGAACTGCGTATTCGAGCACTTGCGCAGTGGGAAGATGCGGTTGAGCTCGCGCAGGGTGGAGCGGGCCTTACCCGCCGACGCATACGGGCCGAACCACAGCACGTTGCGCTCGCTGCTGCCATCGCGCTGGGCCTTCGATACGAGCGCACGCTCGCGGCCGGAGGGCAACTGCACGCGCGGATACTCTTCGTTCAGGTCGATCCGCATGCATATATAACTCGCGTCGTCGGTCAGGAGCACGTTGTACCGCGGTTTGAACTGCTTGATAAGGTTGCACTCGAGAATGAGAGCTTCCTTCTCGGTATCCGTCACCACGTGCGAGACGTCGGCGATGTCGCGCCGGAGCAGCTCGAAGAACGCTCGCCCGTCGGATGCCTTCGCGAAGTAGCTCCGCACGCGGCTGCGCAGATTCACCGCCTTCCCCACGTAGATTACTTTCTCCTGCCTGTTGCGGAAGACGTAGACCCCCGGCGACTCGGGCAGCGTTCTGATGCGCTCCTTCAGCGGCATCTCGCGTTTCGCGGATTTCTTCTCGTCGGCATTGCCAGTCATGTTTCCGGTCTTTCACCACAGTGCCGGGGCTTCAGACGCATCAATTATAATCATCCCCGGGCGTTTTCCGGCCTCTGCCCGATCATTTCCTGCCGTTTCGTTATACAGTTTCCGGCGGAAAAGAACAAGCCGGTAGAGGACAGGCCCTCCATCCCCACCTGCCGATACCCGGCACTACTTCGCCCCTTACGGGGCTGCAATCTGCCGGCGGTATTCTATCTTATCTGTGTTCATCTGTGGTTCCATCCTCGCCTCAAGCGGCACCGAACAACGCAACCGGCTCGCGGGAATAACCCCGAACTTGACCCGTCCAACCGCAATCGCTACCATCGGCGCGTTCCAACCCGAGGAGATAGCCCTTGAAATACTCGACCGAGCAACTTCAGAGGCTCGACCGCCAATACGTCTGGCATCCGTTCACGCAGATGAAGGACTGGCTGGCGGAGCCGCCGCTCGTGATCGAAAGCGGCGAAGGCGCCGTGCTTCGCGATACCGATGGGAATGAGTATATCGACGGCGTCTCGTCGCTGTGGTGCAACGTCCACGGCCATCGCCGGCCGGAGATCGACCAGGCAATCCGCGGCCAGCTCGATCGCATCGCTCATTCGACCATGCTCGGCCTGGCGAACGTCCCCGCGACGCTGCTCGCCGAGAAGCTCGTCAGGATAGCACCCGAAGGCCTGACGCGCGTCTTCTACTCCGACGACGGCTCTACGGCCAACGAGATCGCACTCAAGCTCGCCTACCAATACTGCCAACAGACGGGCGGGACCGGCAAGACTAAGTTCATCTCGCTGCCCGAAGCCTATCACGGCGACACGATCGGCTCGGTCAGCGTCGGCGGCATTGATCTCTTCCACGCGGTCTACCGACCGCTGCTCTTCGAGCGGATACCGGCTCCGCCGCCGACGGGCGGTATCGAGCCGCTGCGCGAGATCGTCGAGCAGCGTGACAGCGAGATAGCCGGCATCATAGTCGAACCGCTAATGCAGGGGGCCGGCGGGATGATCGAGATGCCGAAGGGCTACCTCGCAGACCTGCGCGAACTGTGCACGCAACACGACATACTGATGATCGCCGACGAGGTCGCCGTCGGCTTCGGGCGAACCGGCAGGATGTTCGCCTGCGAACACGAGAACGTCACACCCGACCTGATGGCCCTCGCCAAGGGCCTGAGCGGCGGATACCTGCCGCTCGCCGCAACCCTGACGACGGAGCGCATCTTCGAGGGTTTCCTCGGCGACTACGGCGAAACGAAGACGTTCTTTCACGGGCACACGTACACCGGCAATCCGCTCGCCTGCGCCGCGGCGCTCGCCTCGCTCGAGATATTCGAGCGCGAGCGGACGCTCGAGAAACTCGCTCCGAAGATCAATCTCCTGGCGCAGCAGCTCGAACGATTCAAACGCCTGCCCCACGTGGGCGAGGTATCGCAATGCGGCTTCATGGTCGGCATCAGGCTCGTGCGCGACAAGACGACTATGGAGCACTACGACTGGACCGAACGCCACGGCGCCCGCGTATGCGAGCTGACCCGCAGGCACGGTGTCATCATCCGGCCGCTCGGCGACGTGATCGTCCTGATGCCGCCGCTATGCATCACCGCCGAGCAACTGACGACGCTGCCCGGCGTGGTCTATCGCTGCATAAAGGAGGTGACGGAGCAGTGAGAGGAATTTTCGTCGCAGGGACGGACACGGGGGTTGGCAAGACGGTCATAGCGGCCGCGCTCGGCTCAGCGCTTCGCAGTCGGGGGGTGGATGTTGGCGTGATGAAGCCGCTAGCATCGGGCGGAGTGCCGTCGCTCGCCGCGCTGATGC
>JAUWKK010000267.1 GCA_030614245.1 Planctomycetota bacterium
GTTCCTTTTTTAAATTTTACCCCGACATCAGAGATCTACAATGTTTATAATGATTATGCTCTTTTGATATCCGCGTTTATCGGCGTTTATCAGTGGTTCCTTTTGTCTTATCAAACCGCGGATGAACACAGATGAACACAGATACTGATTCTGTTTCTCTCTAATCCGCGTTTATCAGTGGTTCCCTTCGTTCAATCGGCCTGGCGGCCGACGACCCGGGCCTTATGCTCCCGCATTGTAGGCAGATGGCCCCGATGGTGCAAGCCTGCTGCGCGCGTGCCGGGGCATTCATCTGGTTCTCATGATTCCACCTTTGCCCGCTCATCATTGAACATTCCCCTGTTTCACTCTATAATCACCTAATGAAGGCAACCTTTCAGGAGAAGAACTCTTGGCCAGAAAGAGACGCAAGACAACCGTAGAACGCAACACCGTTGTCGTGCCGCTGGTACCGCTGCGGGATATGGTGGTGTTCCCGAATCTCGTTACGCCGCTGCTGATCGGGCGTGAGCGGTCGTTGGCGGCAATCGAAGCGGCGTCGGTCGGCGATTCCAAGTTATTCCTCGCCGCGCAGAAGAGTTCGCTCACAGAGACGCCCGGCCTCGATGACATCCACAAGATGGGCGTCTATGCCCACATAATTCAGTCGGTCCGGATGCCTGACGGCACGATGAAGGTGCTCGTCGAAGCAATATCGAGATGCCTGATGCGTTCGGGGAAAATTGAGCCGAGTGTCACAATGATCACCGGCCTGCTTCCACCGAAGGACACGAAAACGACGTGGCGCCTCACGGCACTGATGCGATCCGTCTCCCGGCGTTTCGAGGAATGGGTGCAGATGAGCCCCACCGCGCCGGTCGGCCTGGCCGAGGCTATTGCAGAGATATCGTTGCCCGGCCAGCTCGCCGATATCATCGCCGCGCATCTGCCGATCAAGACGTCTGAAAAGCAGGAGATACTTGCAGCTCTGGCCCCCCGCAAGCGCCTCACAATGCTCGCCGAGATACTCGAGCGCGAGCTTCAGATCGTTGAAGTCCAGGGAACTATCGAGAACCGCATCCGCGACCGCGTGATGAAGACGCAAAAGGATTTCTACCTCCGCGAGCAGCTTCGCGCAATAGAGGCCGAGCTCGGTGCTGAAGACCCCGACCAGGACGAGTACAGGGCTCTCCACGAGAAGATCGATGCCGCCGGCATGCCCGAAGCGGCCGAGGAAGTGGCGCTCAAGCAGCTCGACCGTCTCTCGCGGATGATGCCGCTCTCGCCGCAAGCGAGCATCGTCTCTGAGTACATCGAATGGCTCGTCAGCATGCCGTGGTCGAAAGCCACCGAAGACCAGCTCGACCTGGAAGAAGCGGCCAGGATTCTCGATCTCCAGCACTACGGCCTGGAAGAGCCGAAAAGGCGCATCACCGAATACCTCGCCGTGCGGCAACTGACGAAGAAAATGAAAGGCCCGATCATCTGCCTCGTTGGCCCGCCCGGCACCGGCAAGACATCTCTCGCCCGTTCGATCGCAAAGGCTGTCGGCAGGAAGTTCGTCAGGAAGTCCCTCGGCGGCGTTCGCGATGAAGCCGAAATCCGAGGACACCGGCGAACTTATATCGGCGCTCTGCCCGGCCGCATTATTCAATCAATAGCGAAGGCCGGGTCGAAAAATCCCGTCTTCCTGCTCGACGAAGTCGATAAGATGGGGTCGGACTTCCGAGGTGATCCCTGTGCCGCGCTGCTCGAAGTGCTCGATCCCGACGAGAATTACAGCTTCTCCGATCATTACCTCGAAGTCGAGTTCGATCTCTCGGAGGTCTTCTTCATCACGACGGCGAACGTCGAGCACGATATCCCGCCCGTCCTGCGCGACCGAATGGAGATCATCAGGCTGCCGGGATACACTTACCACGAGAAGATGCAGATAGCCCGCAAGTTCCTGTTGCCGCGCCAGCGGAAGTTCCACGGGCTGAAGGCGAAGCATATCCGCGTTGGCGCAAAGACGCTCGACGAGATTATTCGGAAGTATACCCGCGAAGCCGGCCTGCGCAATCTCGACCGCTGCATAGCTCAGCTCTGCCGCCGCGTCGCCAAGATGGTAGTAGCCGGCGAGAGCGACGTCGTCAAAGTCAGCCCGGATGACCTCGTCGAGTATCTCGGGCCGGCACCGTTTGAAGACCCGCCCGTCGAGTCGGGGACAGGTCGCGGGGTCGCGAGCGGGCTCGCGTGGACGGAGGCCGGGGGCGTCGTAATGAACGTGGAAGCCACTACTATGCCCGGGAAGGGCCGCCTGACGCTGACCGGGCTGATGGGCGACGTGATGCAGGAATCCGTCCGAGCCGCATTGAGCTATGCACGCGCGCACGCCAGTGAACTCGGCATCGACGCCAAACTCTTCGCGAAAAACGACATTCACGTCCACGTCCCCGAAGGCGCCGTGCCGAAGGACGGCCCCTCGGCCGGTGTCGCCATGCTCGTCGCGCTCGTCTCGGCCATCGGGGGCCGCCTCGTGCGGCGCGACATCGCCCTCACGGGCGAGATCACGCTGCGCGGACGCATATTGCCGGTCGGCGGCATCAAGGAGAAACTCCTTGCCGCCCATCGCGATGGCCTGCGGCGGGTGGTAATCCCAAAGGCGAATGAGAAGAACCTCCGTGACATCCCCGATGACGTTCTCAACAGCCTGAAAGTCAAATTCGTCGAGAACGCCGAGGAAGTGCTGGAGGAACTGCTGGTCGATCAGCGCTGAACAGGGGAAGCGCAAAACAGATCGTGAACCAACGGGAGTGACTGACACAACGCGCCCATCGCATTCTTGTTCTGTTGTGCTTACCGGTCAGGTAGCGTTGGGGCGCTCTTTTTCCTTCTGTTTTTTGTTGTATTGCCTGGAGTAGGCATCAAAGAAGTCCACCGTGTTCTTGTACTTAGATGATGCGCTACGTGGGATTTGGAATTCCGCCATATCGCTTAGAAAGTGAAGTCGCGGCAACAGTTTTCTGTCCTTGTGCTTCTCGATGTATGCCCTTGGCCATGACAATGCCCACATTGGCTTTTTTCTGCCGCCTTTCAGTGGAACTTCGTGTCGGGTGAAGTATGGGAAAATGGAGCACCTGTCGTCATTCGCTTGACGATACTTCTCTTCGTACAGGCATAGCTTCATCCCGAGGGTGGGGGTCGCCACCACACCGATCCAGTCAGCCTCCTCATACCAGTCTCTTGCGTCGGTGATCGCTGGCCCCAGAATACGTTTCTCATTGAGAACAAACCAGCCAGCCGACATGGCTCCCCTGAGGGGCAACCTCTCTTGCAGCCCGAGCATTATCAATGTCCGCGACCATTTGCCAATGCTTCCGAGGAGGTTGTAGATCCTTTCTCCTTCTCCCTTGGGGTCCTCCCAGACGAAGATCATTGTATCCTGAAACACGAGTGGTGGACTGGGCGGCCGAACGTCGTTCGGGTCGGATTGACAGCGGTGTTTATTGACCCCGGTCACCAGCTTGCCAAATTTCTCGTCAAGGTCGATTGCCTCCCCGATGGTTCTAACGGCTGCTCCCAGCACGTCGATCAGCAGCACGACACCCTCCTTGGCGCGTCCCTGATCCGGCATTGGGACTTCGGGGTTGTCCTGAGGTGTGATGTCATTCACGACTGACGAGCACACATTCTTGTCGGTAATCCACGATGTTGAAGCACTTGTTGGGTAGTTATGTTGGTCCATTTGGCTTCCTCACAGTATATGAGTCAATGCACATGGCACGAGGTGCATCCAATATATTGGGTGGCCTCGGCCACCAAGCACTATCCATTGTATATGAGAACACGTGGCGTGTCAAGCAGAGATTGCGGATTCTGTCTGCTTCCTCATCGTGATCTTGATTGGAGCATTGCTTTGCGTTATGGTTGGTACGTTGGATAAGGTAGACCTGTCACTCACGTTACTGGTCGCTGCATAACAGATACTGCTGAAACGGAACCGCCCACAATGATAATCGTGCTCGCTCCGGATTCTTTCAAGGAATGCCTGTCTGCGGCCGGAGTTTGCAGGGCGATGGCTCGGGGTGTGCGGCGTATTGCTCCGGATGCCGAGGTCGTTGAGCTTCCGATGGCGGATGGCGGCGAGGGGACGGTGGATGCGCTGGTGGCGGCAACGGGGGGATGGACTGTCGAGTTGGAAGTCTGCGGGCCGCTCGGCGGAAGGGTGCAGGCGAGCTTCGGACTCCTGGGCGGTGGGTCGGCTGCGGCGATCGAGATGGCATCGGCGTCGGGGTTGTCGCTGGTGCCCGTGGGAATGCGCGATCCGCTGAAAGCGACGACGTACGGCACCGGCGAACTCATCCGTGCCGCGCTGGATTGCGGCGCGCGTCATATAATTGTCGGCTTGGGCGGCAGCGCGACTGTTGACGGCGGGGCGGGCATGGCGCAGGCATTGGGTGCCGAGCTGCTGGACGGCTGCGGCAATCCGATCGGGAGCGGCGGCCCGCTCGGCGACCTGGCGGATATCCGGCTCGACAAACTGGACCATCGAATCGCCGAATGCCGCATCGAGGTGGCTTGCGACGTA
>JAUWKK010000012.1 GCA_030614245.1 Planctomycetota bacterium
GACCCCGCCCGACCAGCAACTGCCGCCGGAGATCATCAAGCAGGGCACCGAGCACTACCGCGAACCCCTGCGGCGGCTGACGGGGCAGGGACTGGGGTAGACCCGGAGCATGGACAGTAGTGAGAAGAACCGAACTTACGAGAAGCGTCCAGATGGCCCTGGCTGCTCCTCCAAGACCAGCGTGGATGTCTGTCAAGGAATAAAGGGGAAAGGATAGTGACCGTGGAATCACAAGAGCCTCAGCAGAACGACACTAAATGGATCTTCATTCTCTTCGGTTGCGCCGGCGTTATTGGCACTGCCTATGGTGTATTCAGTGATGCTGGATGGAGTCGTTTCTTCTTTGGTTCTTTGTTTGCGGTGGTGGGGCTGGCATTGATCGAAAGGATGCTCAAGCTCACAGAGAGATTGCTCAAATGGCGCGATAAACGGCGTACAAAGAAATCTCTACACGTGGCCCTGTCCGAGTTGGTCGAAGTAATGGACGACGCTTCCCCAATTGTATGCGGCGCACGCAGGGTCTATTCGCTGCCAGCGATCCTCAAGCTCATGGGCCCTTTCTTCCCTAAATGCAAAGACGAACGTCAGCCGAACCGCGACAAGTGTCTTCTGCTCACCGAGTGGTACAGGCGCATAGTTGTTCATTTGGAGCACTTGCAGAGCGACTTCTGTCGCCAGGCCTTTGAAGATCTGTTGCGTGATTCGCAGGTAGTCATTCGGGACATTGCGCGCGCTGCCCAGTGTTGCAGAGACTACATTCCGGGCATTCCGCCTGGCCCCAACAAACCCAACAACCAAGAGACACTTCGCGAAGCGTGGGGACAGTTCAAACCGCGATTCAACGAATTGATCAAAGATTTCGGTAAGATACGAAAGAGGTGCGAGGCGTATACCCAAGTCCACGAATTAAACATCGAGCTCCTGACGGACTAAGCACTGTGTGGAAGAGATGAGCGAAGCGATTGGAAGAATCCAAAACGACCCGGACCCTCGCTGCAACCTGCGACGTTCGCCAGTAAGTCATTTGCCCTGCGGCGGCTGACGGGGAAGGAGCTGGAGTAGAGACCGCCGGAGATACCGAGCTGCCAACCACGGAGGAACACGAATGGGCTATCTTATCGGAGCCGACATCGGCACTACCGGAACGAAGACGATCATCTGCGACGAGAACGGGAATATCCTCGCTCGCGAGCTCGCTGAATATCCCAATTACTTCCCCAAGCCCGGCTGGTCGGAACAGAACCCGGCTCACTGGTGGAAGGCCATCCGTGAGACCATCCCGCGGGTCATCGCAAAGGCGAAAGTCGACGGAATGCAGGTGAAGGGCATCGGTCTCTCGGGACAGATGCACGGGCTGGTGCTGCTCGACAAGAAGAACAAGGTCCTTCGCCGGCCGATCCTCTGGAACGACCAGCGTACCGCAGCCGAATGCGACGAAATCACCACGAAAGTCGGCAGGAAGAAGCTGCTCGATCTCACCTGCAATCCGGCGCTAACCGGCTTCACCGCACCCAAGATCCTTTGGGTCCGCAATAACGAGCCGGAGCTATACGACAAGGCGGCGCACATCCTGCTGCCGAAGGATTACATCCGGCTGCTGCTGACCGGCGAGTATGCCACCGAGGTCTCCGATGCATCGGGAATGCTCCTGCTCGACGTCAACAAGCGGTCCTGGTGCAAGCCGGTGCTGAGCGCCCTGCAGATCGACGAAGACATGCTGGCGAAGTGCTATGAATCTCGGGAAATTACCGGCAGGGTGCTGCCGAAGGTCGCGGCCGGGCTGGGCATCCCCGCCGGCACGCCGGTTGTCGGCGGCGCAGGCGATTGTGCCGCCGGGGCCGTCGGAACCGGCATAGTCAAGCCAGGCATCGTCTCCGCGTCGCTCGGGACGTCCGGCGTCGTCTTCGCCTTCAGCAACAAGGTCCAGAAAGACCCCAAAGGCCGCGTACACACTTTCTGCCACGCGGTGAAGAATAAGTGGCACGTCATGGGCGTGATGCTCTCGGCCGGCGGCTCGTTCAGGTGGCTGCGCGACACGCTCGGCGCCGAAGAGACAGCCGAAGCCAGGAAGAAGGGCGTCGATCCGTACGACATCCTCTGCACGAAAGCCGCCAGGGCGCCCATCGGCAGTGAAGCGTTGATCTTCCTGCCGTACCTGACGGGCGAACGCACGCCGCACGCCAATCCCAACGCCAGGGGCGGCTGGATCGGCCTCACCGCCAGGCACGGTAAAGAACACCTGATCCGCTCCGTCATCGAAGGCATCACGTTCGGCATGAACGATTCGCTTACAATCATGAAGGAAATGAACATTAAGCCGAAAGAGATCATCTCGACCGGCGGCGGTGCTGCGAGCAGGTTCTGGCGTAAGATGCAGGCGGATGTCTACGGGCACAAGGTCACGACGGTGAACGCAACCGACGGCCCGGCATTCGGCGTCGCGCTGCTCGCGGGCGTCGGCACCGGCGTGTGGAAGAGCGTTCCCCAAGCCTGCGAGGCTATCATCAAGACCACCAGCAAGGTAACGCCCGACCGCAAGGCCTCGAAAGCGTATCAGCCGTGCTACGAACTGTATCAGAGGCTCTACCATGATCTGAAGGCCGAGTTCGACGCAATGGCCGAGATGGTGGCCGACTGATACGGGTGACCCACACGGATCCACCCGATCAGCGACAGGAGCCTGCGATGCGACTATTGGTACTGCTGAGCCTGGCAGCCGTCGGGATGGCCGCCCTCGGCGCCGATGTTGATGACACGACGCTCCCGAACGGCTGCCTGCCCTGTGGCGCGGGCGGCCGCAGCTACTGCGAGATAACGCGCGGGCTTCTACTTGGAGCTGAGGATACGCTCATATTCGCCGCCGGCCGCAAGGCCCTATTCTGGCGGCAGGTGCGTTGCGAGCCGGCTCCCATGCTCGCGCTGCGCACCACCCGCGTGATCGGAATCGCCGGTCTCGACGTCAAGCAGCCCTTCGCGCTCGTCAATATCGGCGGCGGCGATGCGACGGACATCCGCCTCGCACTAGCCGGTGGAACGGCCAAACTCGACAGGCTTGCAGCCGGCCAGGAAGCAACCGTCGAGATGAAGATCGCCCTGCCGCCGATCGACCCTAATCGCAATGCAATGCCCGAGCTCTCTTGGCAGATAGGCGAGCCCGCCGGCAACCTGCGCCCCATCCGGCCCGAAAAAGGCGACGGACAGGTGGTCTCCGTCTCGCGTGGCAAGCGAATGGCCCTGATGCCCGACCAAGACAAGTCGTCGCCGGACAGGCCCGTCAAGTATATCTATTTCGCTATCGACAAGGCCGAATGCCCGCCCGGCGACTACGATTGCATCGCCGAGGTCGAGTACTTCGGTCGCGGCGGCGGGTCTTTCACGATCGAATACGACTCAACCAACGGAGGCGACCCGTACAAAGAAACCCGAAGCATTGCGATCACGAAAACCAGCGCCTGGCGGAAGGCGTCGATACCGCTTCCCGCATGCCGCTTCTCCGGCCGACAGAATAACGGCGCGGATTTCCGCATCAGCGGTGTTGTGGCGATCCGAGGCATCAGCATCAAACCCATCCCGACGGCCGCCGTCCAGACCACGCAGACCGAAATGCTGCTGCGCTACTCCAGCTTCGGCCACGAGGTGGTGCAGAGCCTGCCGGTAACGCTACTCTCGGTGCCACCCGTTCGCAAGAGGGCCATCAGGGCCGTCGTTTACGTCGTCAATCCGTACGACTTCGGGGAGCGTCGCTTGGGCACGGGGCCGAAAGCGATGCCCGTCGAGGTGAGCGAGAAGGACATCGACAGCAAGCGCTGGAGGCGTGTCTATGTCTGTGACGAAACCGGCCGGGGCATCCCGTGCAGGCGTCGCCTGGGCAAGGTGCTTTTCTCCGCTCCGTTGAGCGGGCCCGCCGCGATGTTCACCCTCTCGGCAACACCGATCAAACCACTTGACGCGGACATCCGTCTCGTGGACTTCTCAGCCGGCGAGAACGGGTTCGTGCTCGTCGAGAATGAGTATCTCTCGCTGCTCTTCGATGAAACGCGCGGCGGAACGCTCGTCAGCATAGTCGACCGCAAGGCGGACGTCGATTACGCCGCATATCCCGCAGGCGCCTGCGTGGTGCAGTACGAAACACCCAGGGGCGGTCGGATTCTGTCGTCACAGTGGGACGGCCGGATCAGGGTGACCGAGCAGCGGCCCAACCGCATCAGCCTGGTCTGCCGCACGAGCAACAGAGACATGACGATCAAGGATACGTGGCGGATACGGTCACACGATCCCGCCGCGCACCTCAAGCGCGAGATCACATTGACGCGTGACGTTCCCGCAGCGGACTTCATGCCGCTGAACCTCCGGCTCGACGCCGGGCCGTTCGATATGACGTTCCCGTGCGGCGTCGGCTTCGCTCGAGGCGGAGCGAAGTTCGGGACGCTGGACACCTGGCATATCGCCGACGCTTACTTCGCTTTCGGCGGCAGCCATTTGTATTCATCACGCGCCGCAGGGATTACCATCCTCGACAGATCGTCCGTTAAACGCGTTCATTACGGCTTCTTCGGGGACGAGCTGCAAGTGCGCTTCCGCGGGCAGTCGCCCCTGGCCTACGGTGAAGACATCACCATCGAGGCCGAGCTGTTCGCCGGGCCGGGCCTGCACTATGAATACGGCCACGAGCGGGCGCTACTGCACGAGACGCCGCCGATGGTCTGGGTGCCGGCGTCGGGCCAGACCCTGCCTGCCGAACAGGCCAGGCGCCCCGAGGCGCCGCTATACATGCGCGACGTGCGGAAGCCATATTGGTGATAAGCGGTGTCAAGGCTGCGATATAGGATGAATGCGAATGGCAACGAACCGAACGGCAATGCCGCAGTTTCTGTGTGCGTTTGGTGTCCTGCTGGCGGTGGTGTCTCCGGGATGCCGGATGAGACCCGCGAGGATGCGCGTGGCCCTCATCCCGCCGCAGAATGACGCGGCAATCGCCGACAACGCGCGGGCAATAGGCGACAGGTTAGGCCTGCAAATCGATTCGCTCGATCCGGAGAGTATGGTCGGCGGCAAACTGCGGCCGGATCGATACTGCGTCGCTGTCTACACCGGCGGTTACCTGTTCAAGGTGCGTCGCCCGGGCGATGCCACCGAGGCCCTGCTGCGATACGTCAAGGATGGTGGATTCCTCGTCGTATGCGGCGGCGTGTGGCCGTTTTATCAGCCATTCGACTATGCCGGAAGCGGGACATATACGCCCAGCACCGAACGCCCCGCACGCGTGCCGAAGTTCGACGACCCCTGGCTCGAAAAGCAAATGGCCGATATCCGCCGGAGCAACACGCTCCAATTCAACACGGCGCTGGGCCTCAACATCTCCGGCCCAGGCACCACCGGATTCGAGAAGCCCAGCGAGCCCGTCACGTTCCACACCGAACCCGGCCAGAAGATATTCCGTAATCTGCCGAAGACCTTGCCATTCCCGTCGTCGGGAGACCGCCGCTTCAGGCCTGTTTCCGGCAAGGGGCTGCCGGCAGGGGCAACATTCACGCCGATAATGCGGCTCAAGGGGAAATCGGGCACCGACTACGGCCCTGCCGCAGCGCTCATCAAGCAGGAAAACGGCGGACAGGTGCTCTACGTGTGGGCTCCGATCGTGCGCGAACGTGGTGAAGCTATCCTGCGCGACGCGGTGCTGCTCGCAACGGCCCGGCCCAGCGCGGCAATGTCCGACGACGCGAAGCTGCTGATGGAACGAGTGAAAGTCCTGAAAGAAGGTGTTCGGTCGTGCAGAGAGAGGATCAGGACGGTCGTCGCTCCTCGCATTAGCCCCCACTACTTTCTCCGCCAGTGCGACGGCGCCGAAGCAGCGCTTATCGATGCCAACGATACCGTCCGAATCGGCAACCCGAAGCTTGCGCGCAAACGCATCGATCAAATCGAACGCGACATCGCGATCCTCGAACGCCGCGTCAGAGCCGTCTCGCAGGGCATCAAAGCCAAGTAGCCGGCCGCCGGCCAACCAGGCGGGCAAGGTATGCGGAATTTGACTCGCGGCGGCATTGGTGATAACCTGCCGTAATGGCCGATGACGCAACACGGCGGAAACGCAGTCATCTGATCCCGGTGATCATCGTCCTGGCGGCGGCAGCCATTGTGCTCCTCTTGCGCCGGAGCACTGCGGTGCAGGTTCACTATCGCTTGTGGCGGCTTGACAATGAAGTGGGCGCCGCTCAGGAGTATTCGATAAAGGCACTGACGGCGCTGGGCGCGGATGCGGTTCCGGGGCTTCGCCGTGCGCTTCATAGCGAGCGCCCGGCAACTCGAAATGGTGCTGTGAAAGCGCTGGGAAAGATCGACGCGCCGGACGCGCGCGCAGCGCTCGCCGATGCGCTCGGCAACGAGTCCGGCGAGATCCGAACGCTCGCAATCTACGGCCTGGTGGGGACGACCGATCCGGCCGTGCTCCCGGCCATCCGAGGGGCGTTGACCGACCGCCGGGCGGACGTTCGCCGAATGGCTGTCTTCGCTATAGCCGCCTATCCGCCGCATGTCGCGCTCGGCGAGATGATCGACAGCCTGAAGATCACCGACGAGTCGACTCGCAGCGAGATCGTATCGCGTCTGGCGGGCATGGACTCCGCAACAGTGTTACCGGTGCTGTTCGAGAGACTCCGGCGCGGGTCCGGCAAGCTCCTGGCACCCAGCGTGCAGCAAGTGGTCGAACGTATCACTGGCGAGGATCCCGGCTCCGAGCCGCAAGCCATGCTGGACTGGTGGGCAGCCAACCGCAGCCGGCTTCTCGAGCCCGAACGCGAACCCATCGAGGCGGGCGAGGGCGACGCAGGGAACTGACGCAGTATGCAGGGTCTTAACCTGAAGATAATCGGCGGTGAGGTGTTCGATGGGCTGGGCAGAGCCTCCCGGCACGAGGACGTCGGCATCCGAGGCGATCGGATAGCTGCGGTCGGCGACCTGTCGGAAGTCCCGGCCGAGAAGACGCTCGATGCCGCCGGGCTCTGTGTCGCGCCGGGATTCATCGACATTCATACGCACGGCGATGTCTCGATGCTGCTGTGCCCGACGGCCGACGGCAAGCTGCGCGACGGCGTTACCACCGAGCTGAGCGGCAACTGCGGAATGTCGCCCTTTCCAACGAACGAAGCCACCCGAAAGGAACGGAACCGCAATGCCGCCGAGTGGGGTTTCGAGATCGACTGGGATGATTTCGACAGCTTCGCGCGCCGCATCGAGGACGTCGGAAGCGCAATCAATCGCGGGTTCCTGGTCGGGCACGGGACGGTCAGATCGGTCGCCGTCGGACCGGAGGGTGTTCAAGCCACGCCACGGCAGTTCGAGCGGATGAAGGCCCTCGTCTCGCAAGCTCTCGAGGCGGGTGCATTCGGGATGTCGTCCGGGTTGATCTATCCGCCGGGATGCTTTGCGACATTGAAGGAACTCGCGGAACTTGCGGCGGGGGCCGCACGGCACGGCGGCATATATGCGACGCATATCCGCAGCGAGGGGCGAGCGCTGCTGGAAGCCATCGTCGAGGCCGGAGAGATCGGCCGCCGGAGCGGAGCTCCGGTGCAGATTTCGCACCTGAAGGTCGCAGGCCCCGAGAACTGGCACAAGATCGACGCCTTGATCGAGAAACTCGAGAACCTTCGGGCGGAGATCGACCTGACCGCAGATCGCTATCCCTATGCCGCCAGTTCGACCGATCTTGACGCGATGCTGCCGGAATGGGTACACGATTCCGGGCGCGGCGTCGAGATCGCCCGGCTGAAAGACACGGCCATCCGCAAGCGCATCGAGGCCGAGATGGCCCAGACATATACCGGGGACACATGGTCGCGTATCATGATTGCGGGCATCCAGAGCGAGAAACGCGCACACGTGCAGGGGATGACCATCGCCGAGCTGGCGGAGCAGCAGGGGAAGGACCCCATCGCGTGCCTTATCGACCTGCTGATCGCGGAAAACGCCCGTGTGGCAATGCTGAGTTTCTCGATGAGCGAGGAGAACCTCGAACGCATTCTGAAGCTGCCGTTCGTGGCAATCGGGTCGGATTCTTCCGCTCGCTCGACCGATGGCCCGACCGCGAAGACGATGTGCCACCCCCGGGCGTTCGGGACGTTCAGCCGGGTGCTCGGGCGGTACGTCCGCGAGAGCAGGCTTCTGGACATGCCGGAGGCCATCCGCAAGATGACGTCTCTGCCGGCAGATCGACTGGGCCTCGCCCGTCGCGGCCGCATCAGCAGCGGATGCTTCGCCGACATCACCATCTTCAATCCCCAAACTATTACCGACCGCGCGGCATACAAAGAACCGATGCGGTTCTCGTGCGGTATAGAAGCGGTCATCGTGAACGGCGCGCTGGCTGTGGAGGGCGGCCGCGTTACAGGAGTCTTGAATGGCAAAGTGCTGCGCAGGGGATGAAGCATCTCGGCCGTCGGTCGGCGTAGGATGCGACAACCAGACCGGCAAGCGGGAGTATTCGAAGTCCAACGCGGACTATTACGAGGCGGTCCGGCAGGCCGGCGGGATGCCGCTGCTGGTGCCGACCATCGACGACGATGCCTACTGCCGCGAGGTGGTCCGGCGGATCGACGGCCTACTGCTGCCCGGCGGCGCCGATGTTCACCCGCACCTGTTCGGCCAGAAGGTGCACCCGAAAGCGAATCTTATCGCAAGACGGCGCCAGGAGGCCGACTTGAAGCTGATCCGCGCGGCGCTGGCTGCCGATCTTCCGCTGCTGGCGATATGCTACTCCGCGCAGGTGATCAACGTCGTGCTCGACGGCGATATGATCCAGGATATCGAGGACGAGCCGCAACTGCCCCACAGGCGCGCCTGGCCTGAGACGGCTTTTCATGATATCATAATAGAGCCGGGGACGATTCTGGCCGATATCGCCGGCGCGGGAGAGATCGAGGTGAACAGCTCGCACCATCAGGCCAACCTGAACGTGGCCGACCCGCTGATAGTGAGCGCCCGAGCGCCGGACGGCATAGTCGAATGCGTCGAGAGCACGCAGCACGGCTTTGTGCTTGGTGTGCAGTGGCATCCCGAGCGGCTGGCCGAGCGGCCGGAGCACCTGGCGCTTTTCAAGCGGCTCGTTCACGAGGCTCGGAGGCGCAGAGCGATTTCTTCCCCATATAGGAAATGACAGTGCCCGCGAATCTGACGCCACAATACTTCAAGGCCGAACAGGCTTTCAAGGATGCCGAGACGGTCGAGCAGAAGATAATGGCGCTCGAGGAGATGCTCGCGGTCATCCCCAAGCACAAGGGGACCGACCACATGCAGGCCGACCTGAAGCGCCGCCTGTCGAAGCTGCGTGTCCAGCCGAAGCAGAAGAAGGCCGGCAGCCGGCCAGACCCCTTCCACGTCGAGCGCAGCGGCGCAGGCCAGGCACTCATGTTCGGAGTGCCGAACGTGGGCAAGTCGTCAATCGTCGCGGCCGTTACGAGGGCACGCGTGAATGTTTCGGAGTTCCCGTTCGCGACCACCGCACCAGTGCCGGGAATGCCCGACTACGACGGCATCCACGTGCAACTCGTCGACCTGCCGCCGTTTACAGACGACTACATGCAACCCGGGATGATGGGAGCGGTGCGCGGCTGCGACGTGCTCCTGATCGTCGTCGATCTCTCGGCAAACGACCTGCTCGAGCAATATGAAATCGCGATGGGGCATCTGGCGGACAGGAATATCGAGCCGGTGAGTGAACCGGCGGCGTTCGGATCCGTTCCGGAACTGCTGCCGACGAAGCCGTCGCTCCTGCTCTGCAACAAGTGCGATCTCGACCCGGACGGCGGCAATTTCGAGGCGCTCAAGGAACTTTCGGGCTGCAAGCTGGCTATGCTGCCGGTGTCGGCGAAGACCGGCGCCAACCTCGATGCGATGGCCGCCGAGGTCGTCAGGCTGCTGGATGTTGTGCGCGTATACTCGAAGCTGCCCCATAAGCCGCCGGATATGGGCGAGCCCTTCGTGCTCAGGCGCGGCAGCACCGTGCTGGATATGGCGCGGGCCGTTCATCGCGACCTGCCCGAGACACTCAAGTTCGCCCGCATCTGGGGCTCCGAGAAGTTCGATGGCCAGAACGTGCAGCGCGACCACGTGCTGGCCGATGGTGACGTGATAGAACTGAATGCTTAGGCCGCGCTCCACCCGCAGAGCAGGTGAGAGGAGAGCAGGTGACAGTTGACAATCTGGAAGTTTCGACTGTTCTACTGTTCCACCCTTCACCTGTCCGTCAGTCCTTCCGCCTTTTCTTCATTGATTGCTGCTGCAAGAAAACGTCGTAGGTGAGTTCGGCCGCCCGCTGTTCGGCTTCTTTCTTGCTGCGTCCCCAGGCGCTTTCGTAGGGTTTGCCGTCGATGACGGCTTCGACCTGGAACGAACGCTCGTGATCGGGCCCGCTGTGGCCGACGACGCGATAGGTGGGGGTGCCGGCGAGTTCCCTCTGCACGAACTGCTGGAGGATCGACTTGTAATTCTGCTCGTGCTCGTTGGCCTCGACGCGTGCAATCTCGCCTGCCAGGTTGTTGAGCACAAACCTGCGCGCCTCCGGCAGGCCGCCGTCAATGTAAATGGCGGCGACGACCGCCTCGAAAACATTGGACATCACGGAGTCCGGCAGCTCGCCGTTGTCGATCATCCCTTTGCCGACACTGACGAACTTATCGAGCCTGAGCGCGCGGCTGCGGCGTGCCAGCGGCGGGCCGCTCACGACGAACGACTTGACACGCGTCAGGTGCCCCTCCCGCCGGTCGGTGAGACTCTCAAACAGATGCTCGCTGATGATCATCCCGAGGATGGCATCGCCCAGGAACTCCATTCGCTCGTTCGAGCGGCCATCCTGAAACCTGTTGGATGGATGCGTGAGCGCCTTCTCGAGCCACGCGGGGTTGTTGAACGTGTATCGCAGATTGCGCTGGCATTCGAGAAGCTTTGCAATAGAGACCTTTGGCATGGCAGCTCTTACCTCAGTACTACAGTATACGCACATATCGCGTTTCGTCAAGTGAAAAAGCCCGGCGAAAATGAGTCCCGCCCCAAGTCTCCGGCATAGGGTGGCACGTTCAAGCGGAGCTTGGACGTGGACGAGACACGGCCAACGGAAGACTGTTGACCGTGGCACCCGAAAACCTCAGCCGAGGGAGCAGCGAATCCACCCGGAAAACCGGCGTCGGCGTATCAACTCCCATTGATTATACCGCGGCATCTCCCATATAATCTGTGCGGAAATGAGACGGATTTGATGTTCGCAGGAGAAGATCGGATGACAGTAAAGAAGATGCGGCACGAGGACCAGGCCCTGCTTCGCACGATCCGGGAGCCGGCGAAGGATTTCACCGATACCGATCCGTGGCGGGTGTTGCGCATCCTGGGCGAGTGTGTCGAGGGATTCGATGCCCTGTCGCAGTTGGGAATTGGCGTCTCCATTTTCGGCTCGGCGCGGGCCCTGGCGAGTTCACCGGAATACAAGCGTGCGGCCCGCACAGCAGAACTGCTGGCGCGGGCTGGGCTTACCGTGCTCACGGGCGGCGGGCCGGGGATAATGGAAGCAGCCAACCTCGGCGCCGACAGGGCGGGCGCCCACAGCGTCGGGCTCAACATCGAACTGCCCTTCGAGCAGACCCCAAACGAGTATGCATCCACCGTGCTGACGTTCCGATACTTCTTCGTCAGAAAGCTGATGTTCGTGAAATACGCCGTCGCTTTCGTCGTCTTCCCAGGCGGTTTCGGCACGCTCGATGAGCTTTTCGAGGCGCTCACGCTGTCGCAGACGCAGAAGATCGAGCATTTCCCGATCGTGCTCGTCGGGACGGATTACTGGGCGCCGCTGCTGGACTGGATCGAGAAGGAGCTGCTCGGCGGCGGACGCATCTCGCCGGAGGATCTCGACTTGCTGAAGCTGACGGACTCGCCCGAGGAAGTGGTCGAGATCGTCGCCGGCAAAGCCAGGGAGCTGGGGTATATTACCGAATGAGAAACTTCGCAGTGTGGGGCAGGCTTTCAGCCATCCGTAGGCGGGCAGGCCTGGAAAGTGGCTGTGCGTGCTCCACATATTTTGTGCTTGCATGGGGCAATCTGTGTTGATATAATCCATGTTAGACGATGGAGCAAGAGAAGTCTGAATAAAACCTCTGCTGTGTTTGTTAGAGTATGACAAATTCAGAACCGATGCCCTTGCAAGGGAACCTAATTCTGTCTGAAATAGACAACGGCCAATCCGGCTATGTCGACAACAGGCTCAAGGTACCCACCTGAACGTGAGGGTTCCGAATAATCTGCTCAACGGCACCTGTGGAGGTTTTTCTCTCCGCAAGATAACGGCCGTTCGTTCCACATCACGCCTGATCTAAGAGCGGCACGATGGACCTCTTTGACGATCTCCCTGCCGACAAGCCCGAGGAAGACGGCTTGAGCCCGCTTGCGGTGTGCATGCGTCCGAGGACTCTCGACGAGTTCGTCGGCCAGCGGCATTTCATCGGGCCGGGCAAACTTCTCTCGCGCATGCTGCAGGCCGACAGGCGCTCGTCGCTCATCTTCTACGGCCCGCCCGGCACGGGCAAGACGAGCCTGGCATACGTGATCGCAAACCTGACCCAAGCGCACTTCGAGCAGATCAACGCGGCGGCATCGAGCACCAGGCAGGTCCGCGAGATCATCGCCGGAGCACAGTCGCGCAGGCGACGCAGAGGCAAGCGGACCGTGCTTTTCGTCGATGAGCTGCACCGTTTCAACAAGGCCCAGCAGGATGTGCTCCTCTCTGATGTTGAAGACGGCACGATCATCCTGATCGGAGCCACCACCCACAATCCGTTCTTCGCCATCAACGCGCCGCTCGTCTCGAGGTCGCAGCTCTTTCATTTCGAGCCGCTCGATACCGATGATATCAAGACTTTGATCCACCAGGCGGCCTCCGACACCGAGCGCGGCCTCGGGCGATACAACGTGCGGATAGATGACGACGCGCTCGACTTCCTGGCGGAAATCTGCGACGGCGACGCCCGGCGCGCACTCAACGCTCTCGAAGTAGGCGTCTTCACCACCGAGCCGGAAGGCGGCGCAGTGCACTATACTCTCCCGGTCGCCGAGGACTCCATCCAGCAGAAGGCGCTGAGATACGACCGGAACGAAGACGATCATTACGATGCGGCGTCGGCTTTCATCAAGAGTATGCGCGGTTCGGATCCCGATGCGGCGCTCTACTGGATGGCCCGCATGCTCGAGGCCGGCGAGGACCCGCGCTTCATCGCCAGGCGAATGGTGATCTGCGCTTCGGAGGACGTCGGCAACGCGGCGCCGCTCGCGCTCGTGCTCGCAACGTCGGCGCTGCATGGCGTCGAGTTCGTCGGCATGCCCGAGGCGAAGCTCATCCTCTCGCAGGCAGTAACATACATCGCTACGGCTCCAAAATCGAACGCATCTACCATCGCCATAGGGAAGGCCATCGAAGACGTGCAGAACGGCCGTGTATTCGAGGTGCCCAAGCACCTGCGCGACGCGAATTATCCCGGAGCCAAGCGCCTGGGCCACGGAGATGGCTACAAGTACTCCCACAGCTACAGCGATCATTACGTGCCGCAGGATTACCTGCCGGCGCCGCGCATTTACTACGAACCCAGCGACCAGGGCCACGAACGCGAAATACGCCGCAGGATGGACGAATGGAAAAAGCGGAAGCTAGAAGGAGAATAAAACTGACCGTGGCGGGCATTGCACCGGAACAACGCCGCGAATGCAGCGCCGCTGCGGCTTGCCGCCTGATCGAGATGCCCGAGTACCGGCAGGCGGAGGTCGTGATGCTGTTCGTCTCGATGCCCGACGAGATCGATACGGGCCGGATCATCACGCAAGCGCTCGAAGACGGCAAGCGCGTCGCCGCACCGAAGGTGAACCGCACCGCACGTTCGATGGATGCCCTCGAGATCACCGACCCGGCAGCACAATTGCGGCCGGCAGCCATGGGAATCCGCACGCCCGTGACCAACCGCATCTTTCCCGCCGAGGAGCTGGATTTCGTTCTCGTACCGGCTCGGGCGGTCGACGTGCAAGGCCGCCGCCTCGGCCGCGGGGGCGGATACTACGACCGATACATGTCGCGGCCCGGCTTTCGAGCATTCAAGTGCGTTTACATATACGACGTGCAGGCGCTCGGCAGCGTTCCGTGCAACGATCACGATGTGCCGGTTGATGCATCAGTAACGGAGAAGCGGGTGCTTCGTTTTCGAGACTTCAAATCCTGAGTTCTCGCCGCGTGCGTTTCGATTCAAGACGTCGAGCCGGCTGCTCCCCGATACAAGCGAACGCCCCGGAATCAGACCCGGCGGAACGCTGAACGCGCCCCGCCGGGCAGAAGCGACTGCTGAATGCACGCGGCACTCTCAGGTGCCCAACTCCCACGACGCCAGATATTCCTTCTGTTCGGCTGTGAGCTTGTCGATCTTCAAGCCCATGGTCTTGAGCTTGATCCGAGCTATATCCGTGTCGATCTTCTCGGGGACGGCGTAGACTTTATTCTCGAGCTTCTTGTAGTTCTTGAGGACGAACTGGGCGGCTTTCGCCTGGTTGGCGAAACTCATATCCATCACACAGGCCGGATGGCCTTCGGCGGCAGACAGGTTTACTAGCCGGCCATCTGCGAGCAGATTGATCCTGTGGCCGTTTCTCTTGATGGTGAATTGCTCGACGAACTCGCGGACACGGCGCGGCTTCCCGCAGAGATTCTTGAGGCCGGGGATGTCGAGTTCGACGTTGAAATGGCCCGTGTTGCAGATGATGGCCATATCCTTCATCCTGACGAAGTGCTCCGGGCGGATGACGTTGATATCGCCGGTGGCGGTGATGAAAATATCGCCGATCGGGGCCGCTTGGGCAATCGGCATCACGCGGAAGCCGTCCATCACGGCCTCGAGTGCTCGGAGCGGGTCGACTTCGGTGACGATGACGTTGGCGCCCATTCCTTCGGCCCGCATCGCCGTGCCGCGGCCGCACCATCCATAGCCGCAGACGACGAAATTGCTGCCGGCCAACAGGACGTTCGTCGCCCGAATGATGCCGTCGATACTGCTCTGGCCGGTGCCGTAGCGGTTGTCGAACAGGTGCTTCGTGTCGGCATCGTTGACGGCGACGATCGGGTACCCCAGCACGCGGGCGGCTTCCATCGCCTTGAGCCGGATCACGCCCGTGGTAGTCTCTTCGGTCCCGCCGATCACGTCGTCGGCCATCTGCTTCTTTCGCGATTTGTGCAGGGTGCCTACGAGATCGGCACCATCGTCCATGGTGAACTGCGGCCTGGCATCGAGCACGGCGTTGATGTGTCTGTAGTACGTTCTGTTGTCTTCGCCTTTGATTGCGAATGTGGGAATGCCGAATTTCTTCACGAGTGCGGCGGCGACGTCGTCCTGCGTGCTGAGCGGATTGGACGCGCAGAGGAACACCTGTGCTCCGCCGTCCTTGAGAGTGCGCATCAGGTTCGCCGTCTCGGTGGTCACGTGCAGGCAGGCGGCGATCCGCAGGCCCTCGAGGGGTTTCTTCTTCTCGAACTGCGACCGGATCCTGCGCAACACGGGCATAGAGGCCTCGGCCCATTCGATCCTGTCGACGCCCTTCGACGCTAACGAGACATCCTTGACATCGTATTTCATCGGGTACTCCTTGTCCGATTGTCGAAACGCCGTTGCTAATGTGCTCTACAGGCCTGCGGCCTTTCGCAACTCATCAGCCTTTTCGGTGTATTCCCAGGTGAAGTCTGGTTCAGAGCGGCCGAAATGGCCGTGGCGGGCGGTTTCCTGGTAGATGGGCCTGAGCAGCTTATAGTAATCGATGATCGCCGCCGGGCGCAGGTCGAAATGATCGACGACGATCTTCTCGATCTTGTCGTCGGAGATCTTGCCGGTGCCTTCGGTGTTGACGAGTATGCTCAGCGGCTGCGCCACTCCGATGGCGTATGCCACCTGGAGTTCGCAGAGCGATGCGAGGCCGCCCGCGACGATATTCTTGGTGATGTGACGGCATGCGTAGGCCGCGCTGCGGTCGACTTTGCTCGGGTCCTTTCCCGAGAAAGCGCCGCCACCGTGGCTGCCGCGGCCGCCATATGTGTCGACGATGATCTTCCGCCCCGTCAGGCCGCAATCAGCGTGCGGCCCGCCGAGAACGAACCGGCCCGTCGGGTTCACGTGATAGATCGTATCGCTGTCGAGAAGTTCTGCCGGAAACACTTCGGGCAGAAGTCTGTCTATGATGTCGCTGCGGATCTGATCGTGACCGACGTCCGGCGTGTGTTGTGTGGAGACGACCACGGTGTGCAAGCGGACAGGCTTGTCGCCGTCGTACTCGATAGTCACCTGACTCTTGCCGTCGGGCCTGAGGTACGGCAGGATATTGTCTTCGCGCCATTTGGCGAGTTTCTCGACGATACGGTGGGCATAGAAGATAGGCGCGGGCATGAGCGCATCGGTCTCATCGCAGGCAAAACCGAACATCATGCCCTGGTCGCCCGCCCCCTGCTCTGCGTGCAGGCCTTCGCCTGTGGTTACGCCCTGAGATATGTCCGGCGACTGTTTGTCGATGCTCGTGATGACGGCGCAGGTATGGCCGTCGAAGCCCATGTCGGCATCGATGTAGCCGATGTCGCAGATGGTCTTGCGGACCACCCCGGGGATGTCGACGTAGCAAGTGGTGGTTATCTCGCCGGCCACAACTGCCATGCCGGTGGTGACCATCGTCTCACAGGCGACGCGGCCGTGCGGGTCCTGTGCAATAATCGCATCGAGGATGCCATCGGAAATCTGGTCCGCCACCTTGTCGGGATGCCCTTTTGTTACGGATTCGGATGTGAACAAGCGTCTTGCCTGCGACATGGAAACACCTTTCTCGGGAGTATACTTGTATTAGAACAATGGTTACCTGATTCGGCCCCGGGTTCACAATCGGGGCTTTACCAGGGGGATCAACAGATCAATCGTGCGCCTGGTGGCGCCTTTCTGCTGAAGGATCGCCTCGCGCGCCCGGCTGCCAATATCACGCGCCAACTCCGGATCGGCAACGAGCTCGGCAATTCGCCGGCGAAGCTCACGTTCACCAGAAAGTATCTCCAGCCCACCGGCCTGGTTCAAATCCGTCACTGCATCATCTAAATTTGGAGTGTAGGGACCCACCAACAGCGGCTTGCCCCTCCCGGCTTGCTCCATTATATTGTGTCCCCCACGTGGAATCAAGCTGCCTCCGACAAATGCGACCGTCGCCAGCGAGTATATCCGCTCCAGCTCTCCAACGGTATCGACGAGCAGCACAGCGTTACCCACGGCCTCGTCAGGCGGAGCCCCCTGGCTGAACTGCGAACGTCTCACGGACGGCAGCCCGGCGTCGGCTATCGCTGCCTCAACTGCCTTGAGACGCTCCGGATGCCGCGGTGCGAGTATCAGGCGGAGTCCGTCATTCCCCGCGCGGAGTTCGCGATATGCGGCTATCAGCGCCTCGTCTTCGCCGGCATACGTGCACCCGCCGACAATCACCGCCGCCGAAGGCTCGATGCCCAACTCGGCGGCCAGCTCGGCATCACGCCGTGGGTCGGTCGAGACGTTGTCATACTTCATCGATCCGGTGACGTGGACCCTTGCAGGATCGGCGCCAAGGGCCGCGAGCCTGTCGGCATATTCGACCGATTGCATCGCGAAGACATCCACGGCGTCGAGCACGGGCTTGAAAAGCGAACGCACCAGGCGATAACGCGCCGCTGCCTTCTGCGTTATCCTGCCGTTCACCACCGCGACGGGGATGCCCCGCCGCCTGGCCAGCAGGATGAGATTCGGCCACAGCTCGAGCTCCATCAGTACGAGCAGCGACGGGTGCAGATGGTCGAGGGCGCGCGAGACGTACCGGCTCAGGTCGATCGGACTGTAGAAGTGGATATGGCCGGGGAAGTGTTTCTTCGCCGTCTCCAGCGCCGTGGGGGTATTGTATGAGATCATCGGCTGCCAGCCGGGCAGTGCGTGGCCAAGCCCCTCGATCAGCCCTCGGGCCAGCAGCACCGCGCCCAACGACGCACAGTGCGCCCAAAACGCGTCCTGAGACGACTCCCGCAGCGGAGGAACGACGAACTTGCCACGCATTACCGCGCGCATCTTCTCGCTGACGGCCAGCTTATACAGCCACACAGGCGCCCCGGCCACGCCCGCAGAAATATAGAGCAAATCGAAAAGCAGGGACACCGCCTTGTTCCTCCCAAGTGAAGGCATGTGGTGCAGCCTTTCCAGGCTGCAAATGCATGAATCGGCAGGCTAAAAGCCTGCCCCACGTTATGAAAGATGCTTCCCTGCCCGCCTACGGAGGGGCTCAGAGCTCAGCATGACAAGAC
>JAUWKK010000182.1 GCA_030614245.1 Planctomycetota bacterium
GCCAGCCAGAGCATTAAACACATCCTCACACTCGCGGCGCATAAGATACCCCATTAGTTGGGGTCATACCCCAGCCGGCTTCAGACACTATCCTGCAACCAAAAGCACCGGAAAATCAATTGAAAAGGCGCCCGACCGCGAATATAATCCGCTGTCCGTGGTGCGAGGGCATTCAACTCCGGCGCATCCGGAGGAAGCGTGTATGAAACCTGCAACCGTCGGAATCATCGGCTTTGGAACCGTCGGCAGCGGAGTCGCAAAGCTTTTGCTCGAACGCGGCGGCAGTATCCGCCGGAAGACCGGCCTCGATATCCGCCTTAAAACAATATGCGATCTCGACATCACCACGCCGCGCGGCCTGGACATACCCCCCGGCGTGTTGACGACTGACCTGAATCGCATCCTCGACGACGATGAAATATCAGTCGCCGTCGAACTCATCGGCGGTATCGTGGCAGCAAAGGATGTCATGCTCAAGCTGCTGGCCGCGGGCAAGGACGTGGTAACGGCGAACAAGGCGCTGCTCGCCGAGTGCGGGCCCGAGCTCTTTGCTGCGGCACACGAGCAGGGCCGGACACTCGCTTTCGAGGCAAGCGTCGGCGGCGGGATCCCCGTTCTTGCGTCGCTCGCAAACGGATATCTCGCCAACGATATCCGCAGCATAGTCGGAATAGTTAACGGCACGTGCAACTACATCCTCACGAAAATGACGACCGAGCGGCGGGATTATGCTTCGTGCCTGCGGGAAGCTCAGGAGAAGGGCTTCGCCGAGGCCGATCCGGCGCTCGACGTCGGCGGCGGCGACTCGGCTCATAAGCTCGCCATCCTCGGCTGGCTCGGCTTTGCGGCCGATTTCCGCTTCGACGATATATACGTTGAAGGCATAACCGATCTCGACGTCGTCGACTTCCGGCACGCCTCGGAGCTGGGCTACACCATCAAGATGCTGGCCATCGGCAAGCAAAGCGATGGCGAGCTCGAGCTGCGCGTACACCCGGCGCTGCTGCCGAGCGAGCACCAGTTGGCGAAGATTTCCGGCGCCTACAACGCGATATGGATCGACGGCGATGCAGTCGGCGACACGATGTTGTATGGCCAGGGTGCCGGGCAGATGCCCACTGCCAGCGCCGTCGTGGCCGACGTGATCGATATGCTCATGGGCCGGGCAGGAATCACATTCGAGCGGCTGAAGCTATACCCCGGCACAACGCAGCGCCGCTCTGTGAAGCCCATCGAAGACGTCGAGACCGAGTTCTACGTCCGCTTCCAAGCCAAGGATTCGCCCGGCGTGCTGGCCGAGGTATCGCGCATCCTGGCAGACAACGACATCAGCATTGCATCAGTCCGACAGACTGGCATGGGGCAGCAGACGGTCCCGATTGTCATGCTCACGCATCGTGCCCGCGAGGGCAACCTGCGCGACGCGCTCGAACGGATCAACCGACTCGATTGTATCAAGGGCCCCTCCAGGTTCATTCGGGTCGAATCCTGACGGGTGCAACGTTCAACCGGCAGTTGCCCGGTAATTGAAGAAGGAATCGCCCAATGAAGTTCGTGATGATCGTTCCGGATGGGATGGCGGACTGGTCGGTAAAGCAGTTGAACAACCGCACTCCGCTGCAAGTGGCCCGCACGCCCAATATGGATCGCGTCGCCGCCGAAGGCGTCGTCGGACAGGTGCTCACCACACCTGTGGGCCTGCCGAACGGCTCGGCCGTGGCCAACCTGAGCCTGCTCGGATATGATCCCCACGAAGCCTACACCGGTCGCGGGCCGCTCGAAGCCGCCGCTCTCGGTATCGACCTCGCCCCGGGCGAGATCGCATTCCGCTGCAACCTGGTCACAATCGACGAACACGACCGCCTGCGCGACTACTCAGCGGGCGAGATTCCATCCCGCGAGTCGGCGATCCTCATAAACGCCATCCGGAAGAAAACCGCCGAAGAGGTCGCAAACGTCACGTTCTATCCGGGCATCAGCTTTCGCAGCCTGATGGTCTACCGTGGCACGTCCCGCATGGAGCCCGTCACAACACCGCCGCACGACATAATGGGCCAACCGTTCGAGAAACACCTGCCCGAAGGCGCGGGCGCGTCCATCCTGAAGAAGCTCATGCTGGGCACGCGACGCATGCTCGAGCAGCACGAAGTCAACACCGTCCGGGTCGACCTGGGCGAGAACCCCGCCAACATGATCTGGCTGTGGGGCGGCGGCACCGCACCCAGGCTCGAACCGTTCGCCAAGAGGTTCAGCAAGAAGGGCGCCGTCATCGCGGCGGTCGACCTGATACGCGGCACGGCGGTCTATCTCGAGCTCGATCGCATCGACGTCGAAGGCGCGACCGGCTCGACCGATACCAATTACGCCGGCAAGGGCCAGGCGGCCATCGATGCACTCGACGACTACGACTTCGTCTTCGTCCACATCGAGGCGCCCGATACCGCCGCGCACGCCGGCAACGTAGAAGAGAAAGTCAGGGCCATCGAGAAGATCGACCGCGAGATAGTCGGCCCCGTCCACGATGCGCTCAAGGAGCGCGGCGATTATCGGCTGATAGTCGTCCCAGACCACGCCACGCCAATCGAGACGAGGACGCACGTCGGCGAGCCGGTCCCGTTCGCACTGTGCGGGGCCAACGTCGAGAGCATCCGCGAGATGCCGTTCACCGAGGCCGCCGGCAACGAATCAGGGCTGAAATTCGACATCGGCTACGAACTGATGCCGTACTTCCTGCGAGCGTAGTTCTGTGGGGGGGGTGAGTGGTGAGGTCGAGAAGCGTGGACAGCGGGGTCTGTCCGGTCAGAATTTCGCAGAACAAAGCAAATTGTTCTTGACATTCCCGAATTCGCGCCGTAAGCTATTAATAGAGGGGATGAAATTCGGCTCCAGGCCGTGAGGGCCTGCCACGTTTGCGGGCTCCTATATCCCCTTCCTCATTTTGGGTGTCTCCAAGCCAAAGCTTCCATACCCGCCCACCTGTGAAGCCGGCAGATCACGATTTCGTGGAACGGCCGGGGCAAATCTCCCCCCCATCGCTACTCTTCCTTCGCTCCGTGCTTGCGGAGGAGGGTGGCGAGGGCATCGTTGTTCTCCTCGGCGGCGATAGCCAGCGGCGTTTTTCCTTCTTCGTTCTCCGCATCAATATCCGCACCTTTCTCGATCAGCAGTTCGGCAACTTGCGTGCGCCCACGGTAGGCCGCGCGGTGCAGCGGCGTCCTGCCGTGCTCTCCTTCCGCATTCACATCCGCGCCTTTGTCAATCAGCAGTTCGGCGAGTTCCGTGCGGCCACCAAAGGCCGCCCTGTGCAGCGGCGTCATGCCTGCATTCTGTTTCGCGTTTACGACCGCGCCCCTGGCGATCAGCAGCTCGGCCACTTCCGTGCGGCCACTCTTAGCCGCACAGTGCAGCGGCGTCCCGCCCCATTCGTCCTTCGCGTTGACATCAGCGCCTTTGGCGATCAGCAGTTCGGCCACTTCCGTGCGGCCCTCCCGAGCCGCCCTGTGCAGCGGCGTACTGCCCCATTTGCCCTTCGCGTTGACATCGGCGCCTCTGGCGATCAAGAGTGTCGCGATGTCCGCAGTGCTCGCCGAGTGCAGCGGCGTACTGCCGTATTTGCTCTTCGCGTTTGCATCCGCTCCCTTGTCGATCAGCAGTTCGCCGACTTCTGTGCCGCCGCAGTCAGCCGCCTGGTACAGCGGCGTACTGCCGTCGTTGTCCTTCGCGTTCACGTCAGCGCCACTGGCAATCAGCATTTGCACGATTTCGGCGTGCCTACGGTAGGCAGCGCGGTGCAGCGGCGTACTGCCGTATTTGTTCCTCGCATTCACATCCGCGTCACTGGTGATCAGCAGTTCGACGAGTTCCCGATGGCCCTCTGTCATGGCCCAGTGCAGCGGCGTACTGCCGGGTACGTTATTCACATCAGCCCCACTGGCGATCAGCAGTTCTGCGACGTCCCGGTGCCCTTTGTAAGCCGCCCAATGAAGCGGCATACTACCGTCCTCGTCTTTCGCGTTTACGTCCGCGCCCTTCTCGATCAGCGCTTCTGCGATTTCACGAAAGCCCCGGCGCGCCGCGATTTGCAGCGGTGTTTCGCCGTCGTTGCCTTTCGCGTTCACGTCGGCTCCTCTGGTGATCAGCAGCTCGGCAACGGCCTTGTGGCGACTCCCAGTGGCCCAATGCAGCGGCGTTCCGCCTTCCTTGTCCCTCGCGTTCACGTCTGCGCGCCGCAGAATGAGGCACCGCACTGCAAATGCGTCTCCACACGCCGCAGCATAATGCAGGCTGTCGTACTTCTCACTCACAACATAGACGGTGACGACACTTCCGATAGCGACAAGCACTACGAGCGCCGCGATAGCCGCCAGGGCAATGCTTATGCGGGTGACCCATCGGGAGTGGGCGGGTTCTGCACTATCGGTTTTGTTCATTCCTTCGCTCCGTGCTTGCGGAGGAAACGCGCAGCATCCGGGCTTTGTGCGCATCATTACATCGGCCTCTACCACTCATCATGGCGCACGCGCCCTGTCTGGCCCGGCTGTTGATTATACCGTTTCGCTGTGCAGGATGGAACGGCGCAGCGCTTTGCGCGCCTGATTCTGGCCCGTCCGCTCACTGGACGGGGATGCTGCTCTCGGTGCTGATGCGGACTTCTTCCTTGATCCTCTTGATGTGGCCTCGGCCCAAGCCCTTCACTTCGCAGCCGAGCTCGATGTAGCGGCGGATATGCTCGTCGCTGAGCATGCCGAAGCAGTCGATTATTGCGCAGGGTGCTCCGACCCACTCGACGACGTCGTCGGGTTCGAGATCGAGATAGGGCTGGTGCCTGACGGCGAGTATGACGGCCTCGACGCCGTGCATTGCGGCGGGCAGGTCTTTCTGGACGCGCATGTTGACGAGCTCGTCCTGGTTGCGGAAGAACCGTGCCCAGGAATGGCCGGGCGCCGGGTAGGTGTCCTGCTTCTCGAGCTCGTACCAGTGATCGACGTATGGATCGTGGACGCTCATCTCGGCGCCCATCTCGGTGAGCTTTCGGACGACGAGCTCCGAGCCGCTGTATCTGGTGTCGCCGACGTCCTCGCGGTAGCTGGCTCCGCAGAGCAGGACGGTCGCGCCTGCTATGTATCTGCCCATGTTCCTCAGGGCGTCGCGGGTCATCTCGGCGACGTGCAGCGCGCGCGTGTCGTTGATGTCGATTGCCAGCGGGGTGATCTTGAAGATGTCGTCCTCGAAGCCGAGTATGTGCTTGTATGCCCAGCGTCCGAGCCCGCCGTCCTTGGGCAGGCAGTATCCGCCTATGCCGGGGCCGGGGAAGATTATGTTGCTGTGCGTCGGCCGCACCTTGATGGCCTTGATAACCTTAATCAGGTCGACGCCGTTCCGCTCGGAATACAGGCTCCATTCGTCGAGGAATGCCAGGATAGTCGCGCGGTATGAGTTCTCGATAATCTTCGTCGTCTCGGATTCTATCGGGCGATCCATGACCGTCAGCGGGAAGTCCCTCGTATTGAGCACTTCGCCGAGGAACTTCGCCACGCGAGTGCGTGCTTCCTCGGTGCATCCTGAGCAGACACGCCAGAAATCGCGCACGGAGGCGACGTATTCCTTGCCGGGCATCACGCGCTCGAAGCTGTGCGCGAGGAGCGGCGGCGTCTCGATGCCCCGCGTCTGGAATGCCTTTCGCATTATCGGAAAAGCCACGAACTCGGTCGTGCCGGGAGCCACCGTCGTCTCGATGAGCACCATGCAGTCGGGTCGTATCTTCTCGCCGATCGTCCTCATCGAGGCCTCGAGCGCGCCCATCTCGACTGAGCCCGTGCGCAGGTTGCCCAGTTCCTGCTTCGCGTAATCGCACTGGATATCGACCACCACGCAGTCGGCCATCTTCAGGCAATCGTTGTTGAACGTGGCGGTGAGCGTCCTCTTCTCGTGGACGCAACGGGCGATCATCGGGGCGACCTCGGGGTCTTCCGCCTTGACGGGCGATTCGCCGCGATTGAGCAGCGGGATCTTCCAGTAGCTTCGCACGCTCGGCCGCTGGCAGCCGATGACGAACTTGCCGGGCCTGCCAGTCGTTTCATCGACCGAATCCGCTATGATGGCGGCCATGACCGCGCCGACGAAGCCGACGCCCATCACGACCACGATCTCTTTGCCCTCGGCACGGGCGGCATCGACGAGGCCCTCGAGACGCGCCAGTTCGCTCGCATA
>JAUWKK010000088.1 GCA_030614245.1 Planctomycetota bacterium
CGGGGACAATAAACGAACCCTGCTCCTCACCTTTCTTGTTGTACGCCATCAGTTTGCCCTGGCTGGTGCCGACATAGATCGTCTTGCCATCAGGCGACTCTACGGGCGTGCAGGAGAAGTTGATTGCGGGGGTGCTTACCTTCCACAGTTCCTTAGGCCCTGCCGTGTCGGGCGAATAGGCGATCATACTGCCGTCGCCTCCCGTCGACAGAAGCGAGCCGTCGCCCAGGAGTATCGTTTCGGCACGGTTCACGTTAAAGGGCAGTCTCTTAGGCCAATGATAGCGTTTCTTACCTTCTTGGGTCTCTTCCGCACCGTCATCAAAGGTGCCGTCAGGATTGAGCGCGTAGAGAACGCTCTGCGGGTATTGTCCGTTGATGAATATCTTGCCGTTTCCGGTGATAACGGGGGAACATCGCATGCGCGTGCCCATCCGGCGTTTCCATTCGATCTCGCCTGAGCTGGCATCGATGCGATACAGAAAACGGTCGCCGTCCGGTGGTATCCAATTCAGGAGCGGCTCGACATCCTCCTCGTTGGCGCAGTCGTAATCCACCTGCCAGGCGTCCCAGACGCGTGCGACCACCGCACCCGATGAAATCCGGCCCTTGAACCAATGCAGCGGACGATTCACCACCTTGAAGCCGAACCTGTCCAGCAGCGATCTGGCTCCCTGGCCCAGAGTATAGTTGGAGCAGACTATAAGCTTGCCACCGTTCTCCATCATCTCGGTCAGCGTGTCGATCTCTTTTTCGGAATAAGGCTGTATCGGCGCGATGGTGATGAAAACGCCGGCCTCGCGCACGCGCTTGTGGTCGAAACGCCTCATCAGGGAGGGGAAGTAGCCGGCTCTCATCAGGTTGAGGTTGATGCCGGCGACGCCGTCGTCGCGCCAGCCCTCGCGGGAGAATCTTCCGCCGTGAGAGCCATCGACGAAGGCTGCAGCGGGTCTCTGTAGTGCGGGCTGGCAGTTGCCGCGCAGGAGCGCATTCGAGATCGTCGCCGCCAGCATGACCACGAGGGCCGCCGCCACCCAGCCCAGTTGACCCCGTGCCTGTGTCGTTCCGCACAGGCCGGCGGCAAGGGCGCCGAAGATGAGAGCCGCCAGGACCAGCAGCCCGCCCAGCACCATGCGCCACGGTACCGACGTGCGGGGCGGCTTGGCATCGCTCGTGAGGTAATGGAACATCCGCACGACCGTATCCTGGCTGTTAGTCAGGATGCCGTTGGCCAGCGATGATGTATCGCCGTACACGAGCACCTTGCCCTTGCCGTAGCCCTGTTCGGCCACGAGTGCTACGTCGCCCAGCGGCTCGTTGGGGTCGAATTGAAGGTTGCCGATGAAGCCGCGGGTGTCGCGCCAGTCCCCGGGGTCGCGATAGCCGTACTTCCCGCGAATAATGCTCCGCGCCGGGTACTCGACGAGCAGCGAGGCGCCCGTCACCACACCGACCTCATTCTCGGTATCTCCGATGTCTACCGTCATCGGATGCGGAGGGAACTCGTAGCCGTGCAGCCAGCCGCCGATCAGGTACTTCGCCGAGTCAAAAGCCAGCTTGATCTTGATCTCGTCGCCGAAGATATCGTTGATCCACATGTGCGGATGGAGCTCTTCAGGCTCTTTCCAGCCAACGAGGTCCGTACCCTGACGCTTTGCGAACGTGTGATCGGCCAGCACCAGCAGCGAGCCGCCATCGTGGACGAACTGGCGAACCAGCTCGAGCATGTCCTCCGGCCAGCGCCGATCGACATTGATGATTATCACGCCGGCAGCGTCGGCGAGCATCTCTTTATCGAAGAACTCGACCTTCGCGGCACGGTACTCCATCGCCTTCAGCAGGTCGGGCAGGTTACCGAACATTCCGCTGCTCTTGCCGGCGAACCGCGTGTAGTCGGGCTTGTGCCAGTTCAGATACCCCTGCTCCATCAGGAGCCAGCGCGGCTTGGTGCCTCCCTCGACCCAGTGTTTCGGGTTCGGCGTGTCGGCTTCCTCCTCGGTCGGCTCGAAAGCGACGTCATCGGCCGGAATCTGCACCTCGGCCGACAACACCTTTATCTTATACTCCTTGGTAATCTTGCCGTGCTTCGGCTTGATCACCTTGCCGTCGCGCATCTTCAGCGAGCCGTCAGGCAGTATTTCAGTGGCCCTGTCGGTCTTATACCGCCACTCTTTGGGTTCCCATGGGACTACAAACTCGGTCTCGACCTGCCCCTCGAACTTCGAGCCGTTCTTGAGCGAGATGACCCGGCCGTAGCTGATGCGCTCGATTTCGTTGCGGTCGACGGCCACTTCGTCGTCGGTGGCCCTCGGGCGATAGATGCGCGAGCTCTGTCCTTCACGCCAAGGGCTGACGTAGAGCTTTTTCACGTCGTATCGCAGGTTGCCCTCGAGCTGCTTGCCGTTCTTGAGATAGACCACCGGGCCCTTGCTCATAGACTCGACTTCGCTGTCGAGGATGGTCAATGTCGTCGCGCTAGTCCTGACGAGGAAGGCGCCATCTTTCCTCTCAACTTTGCCATCGAAAGTGCGCCCGTCTTTCAGGTGCACGGTGCTGTAGTTGACCTTCTGCTGCCTGCCGACGGGCGTTGCCGCGGACATGACAACCATGCACGCCGCCGCCAGGCATACCATCGAGACAGCCCCCGGGCCGAGCGCGCGTTGAGTGAGCATTCCGCCCCCGCGCCTGAACTCCACCCGGCGCTGCATCAAGGCCGCAGGCAGCATCATCATGAATAGCAGCAGCATCGGCACCGCCGACGGATACAGCGTCTTGAGCTTCTCGGAAAGGTTGATCGCCAGCCAGGCTCCTTCTTCGCCCTTGTCGTTTATGCTCAGGCTGCTATCCACCAGGAACGGCAGCCAGGCCACTACAATAACGTAAACCGCTGCTACTGCGATGGTTAGCACAAGTATACGCCCCAGGCGGAACAGCAGATTCTCGCGAGCGTAAACCCACACGCTGACGAAGAACAGCGCGAACATAACCAGCATGTTGGCGCCCATGTAAGTGGGATAGAGCACGGTGGGCTTGTCGGCCCATGCCAAGTGCCTGGACGAGGGTACCAGCGATATCCACGCAATCGAAATACGGCTCACTTGTGTGGAGAACCAGATCGACAGCCCCTCGGCGATCTCCCAGACGGGCGCGAGGTATCGAATGAAAACCAGCCAGACGGAATACGCCGCGACAGTGGCGATCAGCGGACGCAGCTCCCGGCATTGCCGCCCCTTGGCGCGAAGCACCAGGTCGAGCCCGTAGAGCAGCACGGCCAGACCCGCCGCACGGACTATGTGGACGCCCGAAAGCGACAGCAAGCCCATAGCCATCAGGGCGATGCCGCCCCCCAACGCCCAGCCTTGCTGCATCTGAGCCTCAGCATTATGTGCAGCAGCCTCCACGTGATCCGTCTCCCGCGAGACCAGCCAGCCGAGCACCGCAAATGCCAGCAGCAGAATCCCCGCGCCGAGCGAAACATCGTGCGTGAGCATCCCGGCGTTTTCAAGAACCAGATTGAACGCTAACAGAGTGAGACAGAGCCGCCAGGTTCGTGACATCCTGCATTCCTCAATATGTTCGATTGGTGCCTGATGACATCATATTTACTCATTGTCGGCTAAGTTTAGCACCGGGTTCCCCCAAGAGTCAAGGAGGAAACTGCGGATTTGGCGCTTTTGAGAGTTCGGAACCTGCGCAGGGGCGGTTCGCGAACCGCCCCTACCAGGCTGCTGATCGATTGGCAGGCCCGGCACTACTCCGCCCCGTTGGGGCTGGGATTTCACTCGTCAACCTTACCCACGGCGTTGCCGTGGGCTTTCTTACTCCGCCCCTGACGGGACTGCAAGCCAATGCCGGTATTCAAAACACGCCAAGCACATGCCCCATCTCGGCGGCCAGACCACCTCATCTGTGTTCATCTGTGGTCCCACTCCTTCCAGAAGCGGGCGGGCCATACCGTAGGCAGGCGGGTATGGGGGGCTGAAAGGCTGCCCCACCTGCACGTTTTCCCGCTTTATCCTTGACAGCGGCTGTGGTATGCTGTGGTGCGGTTGTGCCGATAATAACGCCGCGAAAGGAACCTGAACTGTTGCAGAAGCGCACTCGAAATGCTCTCTTGAGGTCGGTGCTGTGGGCGGTATTGATCCTATTTGTGTGGTTCAACGTAGGCCACATCAGGCGCCTGAAGGGTCTCTCGATGCTGCCCACGCTCGGCGATGGAGCGGTCGTGGTTGTATACGAACTGGGCTGCCACTTCTCTCCGCCTGGACGCGGCGATATCGTCTGCATCCGGACCAACGAACGTCCCGGGCAAGTGTTCTGCAAGCGCGTGATCGCTCTGCCCGGCGAGGAGATCGAGTTCAGAAACAGCGTTGTCTACATCAACGGCAGGAAGCTCGACGAGCAATACGCAATCACCAGCAGCACGTGGAACATGCCCAGGATCAAGATCGACGAGCGGCACGTGTACGTGGTCGGCGACAACCGGGGAATGAGCATGGCAATGCATACACAGGGTCAGGCCAATCTGGACAATATCCTCGGTGTGGTCGCGATAGTGATACGGCGGGGCAACGTCCCCGACGAAGTGGAGACCGGAAATTGAAGCTAAAGATCATCATCCTGCTGCTTGTTGTGGTTGTCGTGGCCGCCTCGTGGTTCATCTACGATATGCTCTACGGCGATGTTGCGCAGATCAAGGGCACTATCCGCGGGTGCGCCGGGGCCGTCAACAAGCGCGACGTGCCGCTGTTCATGTCCTTCATATCTGAGGACTACCGCGACGACATCCGCGACCTCGTCAGCAGCAGCCCCAGCCGGGCGGCTCTGGAAGAGACCGTCACCGCGGCTCTCGAACGGATCGAGCCGGGTTCGGTGAAGGTCAGTTCGTTCGCCGTGGAGATCGACGAGGGGGCTAGCCGGGCCACCGCCCGTTTCGCCGCCAGGGCGAAAGCCGCCGCATCGGCATCGTTCGAGGCCCAACTCCTCGGCCAGGACCGGGCGTTCTTCATAGAAGTGGGACTGCGCAAGGAGGCCGGCGCCTGGCGCATCACGACAACCCGGCAAGCCAAGTTCACGATGCGCTGACACACTCGAAGATCGCAGAATGTGGGGCAGGCCCGCCAGGTAAATGTAGGGGCGGTTCGCGAACCGCCCCTACGGCTGCTCCACAAAGCGGTCGTATTCTACCCCATTGCTGCAACCAATCTGCCCCGATCGGGTGTTTGGTCTATCGAACGGCCGATAAAACGATTATAATCCGGAATGTGAAGCAGAGCTTTCTGCCTGCCGATCAGTCAGCCGCCTGAAAGGCTGCTCCACAAGCAAGAGGTGAGACCGATGAAGAAAATCACTTATCTGGACCACGCAGCGACGACGCCGGTCCGGCCGGAAGTGCTAAAGGCGATGCTGCCGTGGTTCAGCGAGAATTACGGTAATCCATCGTCTTTGTATTCGATCGGCAGGGAATCCAAGGGCACCATCGCGAAGGCCCGCGAGCAACTGGCCCGGCTCGTCAACGCACCAGCCGACCGCGTCTTCTTTACGGGCTGCGGCACCGAGGCGGACAACTGGGCCGTCAAGGGCACCGCCTTCGCCAACAGCGGCAAGGGGAAGCACATCATCGTCTCGGCTATCGAGCATCACGCCGTGCTCGATACCGCCGAAAGCCTCCACGGCCTCGGTTTCGATATCACCATCCTCCCCGTCGACCGGTACGGCCTCGTCGACCCCGACACGCTGAAACACGCGATCCGCGACGACACGATACTCGTCTCGGTCATGCACGCCAACAACGAGGTCGGCACGATCGAGCCTGCCGCCGAGATATCCGCCATCTGCCGCGATAAGGGAGTCATCTTTCACGTCGACGCCGTCCAGACAGTCGGCAACTATCCGGTGGACGTTGACGAGCTCGGCTGCGACTTGCTATCGGCATCGGGCCACAAGCTCTACGGCCCGAAGGGTGTCGGCGCGCTCTTCATCCGCAAGGGTACGCGGATCAAGAGCCGGCTCAATGGCGGCGGCCAGGAGCGCAACCGCCGGGCCGGAACCGAGAACATTGCCGGCATAGTGGGCTTCGGTAAAGCCGCCGAACTGGCGATCGAAGAGATGCGCGGGGCGATGGAGCGCTCCTCGAAACTGCGCGACAGGCTCAGGGACGGCATTCTCGAGCGTATCCCCGACGTCAGGCTCAATGGCCACCCGACGAAGCAGCTGCCCAACAATCTGAACGTGAGCATCGAAGGCATCGAAGGCGAATCAATACTGCTCCGGCTCGACATGAAAGGCATCTGTGCGTCTACAGGCTCGGCGTGCACGACCGGTAATCTCGAGCCCTCGCACGTGCTGCTCGCAATGGGCATCCCCCATGAAATCTGCCACGGCAGCCAGAGATTTACCCTCGGCCGTGCCACGACGCAGGAAGAGATCGACTACACCGTGGATGCACTCGAAGAGATCGTCAAGACGCTGCGAGCCATGTCGCCGATGTATCAGCGCAATGCGTAATCGGAGATGCTCGCGGCGTGTCTTTTTCTCTGTGGATTTGTGGTGCCCGGATTCCACGCATGAGGCCTAACCTATGCCCATCGGCCAAAGCCCGGAAACCTGGGATGCCGCAGGGCCAGATATGTAGTCCGCAACGGGAAATACTATATACAATCTTCTGGAAAACGGAAAAAACTTCTTGACTCGTCGATTCCTTGGGCTATACTTTGACTAGAGCGACGAGGGAATAGCGACTACGATCTAACAGGCGGGGGTGTAAGATGCAAGGAGTGCGCACTGCAGAGCCTATCCGACTCAAATTCTCGGAGAAGGGCAGGCGTGTCCACGTACAACCCGAAGACAATGACCGCTTCGTGCTGACCGTTCATGATGCTATTGCCGCCTGCCGCTTACATATCGAAAACGAGCGCATCAGGGACGTTATCGAGGGAGCATTCAGAGTCTTGCTTGATACACTTGGCGAATGGGTCGTGGAACATCGCGAGAAAGTAGCAAGTGCGTTTCTCACCAGACGCAGTGGAGCATATCTCTTCTTGGTCGTTATGAAGGGATCAAAGTACGATGAAGAGTTTACCGATGATGCAACGGAGCTCGACTGGCAGATAGGCCGCAACCAGCTTTTCGCGGCCTTTCAGGTGAGCGTGCTTGAAATCCCCAACTGTTCACCTCCCGAGTACCAAACGTTTGTCGATCCCAACTTCTGCTTTCAATTCCCTACGGATTAAGCTGAATCATGCCGACTGCGGTTGACCATGTACGGCTTGCTGCGCACAACATCGAATTCGCTTGCCATCTGAATTCCCATCCCGGTTACCATGATTGGTCGGCAACTGTAGCCTTTTATGCCTCGGTGCACGTTGTTGACGCTCTTCTGGCAGTCCAAAAGCCACCGGAACATCCACTCGACCACGCCAATCGGGCAACAATTCTCAAGAGCAGCAATCAATACAAAGAAATCAAGAAGCACCATCGGGCACTATCGAAGGCATCTCTTACGGCGCGCTACATGCAGAGCGAAACCCGGTTTGCGAAGTATATGTCTCCTGCCGATGTACGCGATCGGCTTCTGAAGCACCGACTGCACAGCGTTATTGTTTCGGCTTTGAAACTTGGCGATTTCGAGCAGCCCGAACTCGAGACACTACAGACAGCGGACGAGAAACTCAAATCTCTGTCGGAGCCAGATCCCTCTGGCGAGCCCGCCTCTGCAAAATGAGCTGCCGCAAACTCGACACCCGAGGCAAACCCATACCGCCAAAGTTCCCCAGTAGGAGACCATGTGAGATAATGCCCATCAATCTCCTCGGCATATCCACCAGCCCGCGCGCAGACGGCAACAGCGAACTGCTGCTGAGGGAAGCCCTTCGCGGCGCGGCCGATGCCGGCGCGGAAGCGCAGTTCGTCGCTTGCCGCGACCTGGCGTTCACCGGCTGCACGGGATGCAACTCCTGCTTCAAGACAGGGGCGTGCGTCATCGAGGACGACATGCAGCGGCTTCTCGCAAGGATGATAGAGTGCGACCGGCTGATCCTTGCAACGCCTATCTTCTTCATGAATGTCCCGTGGCTGGGCAAGATGGCGATCGACCGCTGCCAGTGCCTGTGGGCGCGCAAATATATCCTCAAGCTGCTGCTCTTCGATCCGCCCCGCCCCGATCGCCGGGCCGCGGTCATCGCCGTCGGCGCAACGGGCGGCAAGAGCCTGTTCAACGGCCTGAACCTGACTATGAGGCATTTCCTGCACGCGCTCGAGATGGATCACGCGGCCGACCTGCACGTGCGCCGCATCGATGCCAAGGGCGCCATCATCGATCACCCCACCGCAATGAATGATGCATACGAAATCGGAAGGATGCTGGCTTCCGAATAGCGATTCGTGCCGGCGAAATGACCGGCTCGCAGATGCTCCGACAGCGCCGAATCCCAAAAAACTCCTTGCAGAACACAAGGTCCGCGATTATGATAGGGGCGCACGGGTCGCATTGATCCCGGCGGCCCACCGCATTGTATTGGCAATATGAGGATCGGTTCCTGTCTACCCGGGAGTAATCAAATGAGAACCTGTGCTGCGCTGATGATTGGTGTCCTGCTGCTGCCCATGATGCTTGGGTGCAGCAAACCGCAGGCCGAGCCCAAACCCAAGCAAGACAACGAGCAAGCCAAGACCGAGCCGAAGGCCGAACCCAGAACCGAACCGAAGGCCGAGCCCGTTGACAAGAAGGACCCAGCCGTGGAACTTGGAGCAAAACTGCCGAAAGGCCTTTACGCAAGAATGGAAACCAACATGGGCGTCATCGTCCTGCGGCTCTTCGAGAAGCAGACGCCGAAGACCGTCGCGAACTTCGTCGGACTGGCCGACGGCACCAAGGAATGGACCGACCCGAAGACCGGAGAAAAGGTGAAGAGACCTTTCTATGACGGCCTGACCTTCCACCGCGTCATCCCGAAGTTCATGATCCAGGGCGGCTGCCCGCTCGGCAACGGGCGCGGCGGACCCGGATACAAGTTCGAAGACGAGTTCGTCCCCGAACTGCGCCACAGCAAGCCCGGCATACTCTCGATGGCAAACTCAGGCCCCAACACCAACGGCAGCCCGTTCTTTATCACACCCGTCACGACGCCGCGTCTCGACGCAAAGCACAGCGTCTTCGCGGCAGTCGTTGATGGAATGGACGTAGTCGGAGACGTCAGCAACGTTGC
>JAUWKK010000073.1 GCA_030614245.1 Planctomycetota bacterium
CCCGTCCGCGCCGCCTGACACCGCCCGCCCGGACGTGCGAGGAAAGTTATTCTGGCGGGGGCGTCTGATAACTGCGTACTGATGAGAGACGTCCCGGGGCGGTAGTGAAGAGGTCCGGGCCTGCGTCGTCCCCAATACCGCTGATCACTCCTTCGCACCATGCTCGCGGAGCAGCCGGACGCCATCCTCCACGTTCTCGAAAGCCAGACGGTGTGTGATGACGGGCTTGATCTGCGCGTAGCCTGGCCAGTTCGACTATTACCTCATCGCCCCACTGACATTGGTGACCTTAATGCCCGTCTTGGCGACTGCTCCGGAGCACTCGTGACCGAGCACTTTCTGATTCTAGATTTCTCCGCGCGCTTGAGGTTGTAACACAATAGCGATATAATCCCATGGGTTGGTTCCTGCAGAAGGGCCGGATATGACTCGAATCATCGTTATCTCGATCACCGTGCTGCTGCTGGCGGCTGCGGTGTATTCGTACAGCGTATTGGGCAGGGATGACGGTCCTCAGCCGCTCACTGCCGTGGCTCAACAGGGCGATTTCGAGCTGTTTGTGCGCGCCAACGGCTCGATCGTGGCCACGCGCTCGATCAGAATTACCTGCCCGCTCTCCTGGCGTGCCATAACGCTCATTGCACCCGAGGGCTCGCAGGTGAAGAAGGGCGATGTCGTCGTAGAGTTCGAACGCGAAGATCTCGAAGAGGAAGTCATCGAGGACGTCAACAAGTACCGCGTGAAGGCAGCGAAGCTCAAGGAAATGGAGCAGACGCTGACAGCGGAGAGGCGGCGGATAGAGTCGGAGATATCAACGGCAAAGGCCGACCTGAAGATCAAACAACTGGAACTGGAAAACCTGCTGAAACAGCCGCGGCCGCATGACCTCAAGCGGGCAGAGATCGAGCTGCGCCGCACGAGCGCCGTCCTGGCGACGGCCAAGGCCGAGCAGGATCGGGCGAACGACACTGATTTCCGATCGTTGATGCTCGCCAGCGAACTGCGCAGCATCGAGAATCGCTACATCAAGGCATTGAAGGATCACGACGTCGCCACGACGACACTCAAGCTGCTCAGGATGGGCCCCGACGCTTTCCCGGACGAAGTCGAGAGGGCGCGCCTCGAAGTCAAACAGGCCGAAACGGAACTGCAACGAGCACAGAAGGAACTCCCCCAGAAAGTCGAGCAGCTCACCGCGTCTATCGAAAGCGCATGCGCCGACGTCGAGCGCCGGAAGGTTATCCTCGCTGGCTCGAAGAAGGACCTCGAAGATGCCGTCATCAAGTCGCCAGTCGACGGAATGGTCGTGTACCGGACCGTTCACGGCCGTAAACTCAGCCGCGGCGACAAGGCATGGAGAGGCGCGAGCCTGATCGACCTGCCGGAGTTGAGCTCGATGTCGTTGCGAGCCAAGGTGCGCGAGAGCGACATCCAGCAGGTAAAGGTCGGCAGTATCTGCCGCATCTTCATCGATGCGATCCCTGGAAAGCAGTTTACCGGCACAGTCTCGGATATAGGCACGATAGCCAAGGATTCGAGCGTCACCGAGACGATCAGCTCGACCGATCTTCGCCGCGATACGGGCATCAAGGTCTTCGAAGTGACCATTTCGCTCGACGAGGGGCACGATCTGTTCCGCCCGAACCTGGTCGGCCGGGCCGAGATACTGACCGGGACGGTCTCGGACGCGGTGTCGATCCCCATCGATGCCGTGCATGAACGCGACGGCGGCAAGTATGCGTACGTGAAGGACGGCTCCCGCCCGAAGCCGGTGGCTGTAGATCAGGGTAAGAGTCAGGATGACCGCGTTATCATCAGGAAAGGTCTAGCGAAAGGCGACGAAGTCTATATCGTGCTGCCGCCCGAGACCGGGCTTGTCGCCGGAATGAGGGCCTTCTTCAACAATGTGAAGGATTGGGTTGCTACTCCCGGGGAACCGGAGAAGCAGGAACCTGCCCCGGAACCGCACCCCAAGAAACGGCCGAGGCGCCCGCGAGGCAGGCGGTCGGGCGCAAGGCCCGGGGGCGGAGGACGACAATGATATGCGAGGGAGTGGAACCACAGATAAACACAGATAAGGTGGTCTATATGCCCAGATGGGCCGTCTTCTCATTATGTGTGTTCATCGGGTGCCTGCCCGCCCCCGCCAAGGGCGGGTGGGCCATGCCGTAGGCAGGCAGCCAAGCACGGCCAACCGAGGACGGTTGGCCGTGGCACCCGGCAGCGGCAGGTTGCAGCCCCGTAGGGGCGAAATAAGATAGCCCACGGCAACGCCGTGGGTCCACGGCGGCAAATTGCACAAGCCCTGAAAGGGCGTATTAAAAAAAGCCCACGGCAACGCCGTGGGTAAGGTTGACGAGTGAAATCCCAGCCCCAACGGGGCGCAGTAGTGCCGGGTATCGGCAGGCTGGACAGCCTGCCCCACGGAGAGATGCTGCTCCAACCCTCCTGAGCGGGCAGGTGGGGCGGAGGGCCCCTAGCGGGCCCGCAACATGCCACGGTCCCGGGAGGACAACGCAACCGGCTCCGATTGCAGGACGTGCTCGCGGCTGGAGACCATGCGGACGATACCCGCCGCGACAAGGTTCTCGGACACTATTCTTTAACTGTCCAAAGGGAGAGACTCGAAATGAGACGCAACATTCTCAATGACTTGGACTCTACCACTTGGCTCAAGTTTCAGAAAAGTTGGTTCGTGCACAATCCCCCTCCCAGGAAGAAGGGGGTGCTGCTCCATCCCGCAAAATTCCCTGAGACATTGGTTCAAGAATTCATTGAGTTCTTCACCAAGAAAGGAATGAACGTTCTCGATCCGATGGTGGGAACAGGCTCGGCACTCATTGCCTGTCTGCGGGCTGGGCGGAACGGTTACGGCATTGAGTTGGTCGATAATTACGCGGGGATTGCGAAACGCAGGATACGAACAGAGCAAACGAGCCAGGGCCTTTTCCCGCAAAAGGTCAAGTCAGAAGTGATCGTGGGTGATGCCAGGGATATCGGCAAGTTCGACTTGCCTCAAATGGACTATTGCATTACGAGTCCCCCATACTGGGACATGCTGCGCATGAAAGGTGCGCGGACCCAAAAGGAACGTGAGCAAGCAGGCCTGGACGTGTGGTATTCTGACGATGCAAGAGACCTGGGTAACATCGCAGACTACGACAGCTTCCTGGAGAACCTGGTGACGATATACCGAGGGGTTTTTCAGTGCCTGCGCGACAAGGCCTATATGACCGTGATAGTGAAGAATGTGAAGAAAAAGAGCAGGGTGTATCCGCTCGCTTGGGATATCGGACGCGAGCTCGGGAAATTCTTTACCCTGAAGGACGAGAAGATCTGGTGTCAAGATAACCAGCGGCTCGGTCCCTGGGGGCTCGGCTCCGCGTGGGTGAGCAATACTTTTCATCACTACTGCTTGAACTTCAGGAAAGAGCCATGACTTGGGATAGACTGAACGGACTGAGGTTCGCTGTCGTGGACTTGGAGACCACCGGCTTCTCCGCGCGGAGAGATGAACCACTACCGACTGAAAGTCGCGCTTGTGGCTAAAGGTGTTCTGCACCATCCGAGATACCGACATGCGCGGCGGAGCAGAAAGGTTTCTTATCTCCTGGAAAACGGGACAATGAACTGCGCTACATTGAACTCCGGCGGATCCGCAAGCAAGGAGCCAAGAAATGAACGAACCGGACAGCACAACACCCGCCCGCTCCCGACGAATCACGCGCATCAGCATTGCGCTTGCAGTCAACCCGGCGAGCATATTCTTGACACCGACCGTGATTCCGGCGATACTTCCGCCTTCAACTAACTCAAGGAGATAACATTATGCGTTTGGGCGGACCTGTTTTCGAGAAGACCGACGATCCCCGCGAGCTGGCCAAATCACACGTGAAGATGGGCTATCGCGCGGCATACTGCCCCAAAGTCGACCTGAACGATGCCGCGCGCATTCGAGAGATATCCGATGCCTTCGCGGCGGAGGATGTCGTCATAGCCGAGGTCGGCGCCTGGTGCAATATGATCGATCTGGATTCCGACGTGCGGAAGAAGAACGTCGATAATGTGATCGACCGCCTGGCCATCGCCGACGAGATCGGCGCTCTGTGCTGTGTGAATATCGCCGGCTCGTTCAATCCCGACGAGTGGGCCGGGCCCCACCCCGAGAACGTAACGACCCGCGCCTTCGAGCTCATCATGGAGACCATCCGGAAGATCATCGACGCCGTCAAGCCGAAGAGGGCCAAGTTCGCCATCGAGATGATGCAGTGGGTCATCCCCGACAGCCCCGAGAGCTACGCCGAACTGCTCCTGGCGGTCGACCGCCCCGCCTTCGCCGTGCATCTCGACCCGACGAACCTCATCAATTGCCCCAGGCACTATTACGATACCACGTCTATCATACGCGAGTGCTTCGAGCGGCTCGGCGACGAGGTCGTAAGTTGCCACGCGAAGGACGTCATCCTGCACGACAATGCCATCGTTCATCTCGACGAGATCATGCCCGGCAAGGGGAAGCTGGACTACCGGGAGTATCTGACGCAGTTGAGCCTGCTGCCGCAGGATCCGCCCCTGATGATCGAGCACCTCCGCACCCCGGAAGAGTACAACGAGGCCCGCAGCCATATAATGGAAGTGGCCGACGTGCTTGGATTGAGCTTCGGCAACCAGTAAAGCCCCGCAACAATAGTCAACCGCTGCACATATTCCCTGGAGATAATCCGTGTACTCGACAATCGACGTGTTGTACATTCTCGTTCTTGCTTTCACATTCTTCTGCTGGTTGTGGCCCGTGCTTGCATCGGAGGATGTAGCCGGCCATGCCAGGCGCATAAAGCTGGCCGTGCTCGGGAAGAAGGGCCTCGACTATCCGGACGGCACGCCCGTTACGTTCGGCGTGCCCTTTCCAGACGGGGAGCTTCGCAGGGGGCATGCGGTGCGCCTTGTGGACGCCGAAGGCAATCCGCTGCCGGTTCAGACCAGTTGCATGACAACCTGGAGCAACGACCTGAAATACGTTAAGTGGCTGCTGGTCGACACCCAGGTTTCCCGGCCGCAAGCCGGCGAGAGCCCAATCTTCCTCGAATACGGCATCGGAGTGGAAGAGCCGGTTCTACCAAAAGAAAAAATAAGCCTGAAACGGGAAGGCGACTACTACGCCATCGACACGGGCAAGCTGAGAGCGCGCATCCGTTGTCAGTTCCCCCCGTGGGAGAAGCCTGAGGACTCCGACTTCTTCAGCGAATGCCGCGTGCAAGAGGACGACGGCGAATGGCGGCAGGCCTTCTCCGCCGGCAACTGCCCCCGATTGTACATCACCGATACCGAGGGCAGATGTTACGATTCGCACGTCAAGGGCATTCAGCCGTTGGTCAAGATCGAAGATAGCGGCCCGATGCGCGTCAGCGTCTGCATCAAGGGCTATCACAACCTGCGGAACGGGCCGCGCCTCTGCCCGTATATCGTCCGCATGCATTTCTTCGCCGGAAGCCGCGACATCCGCATCTACCACACGTTTGTTTTCGATCAGAATCCCTACCAGGTGGAGTTGTCCTCCGTCGGTATTCGCTTTCCGTTCGATGCCGGTGGATCATTGCGTGCGGCGATTGGCGGCGACGCTAAGGTGCATTCCGCTGACGAATTCGAGCGCCTGGCCATCCTCCAGACGGACGACCGCAGTTATCAAGTGCGCGTGAACGACGATGAATCCGCCCGGGGCAAGCGGGCCGGCGGCTGGGCAAGCCTGTGTGGAGATCGCGCCTCGGCGGTCGTCGCAATTCCAGACTTCTGGCAGGAATACCCCAACGGATTCGCCATCGACGACGGCGGCATCAACGCGGAGATCTGGCCCCAGGACCACACTGAACCGCTGTGTTTCGCCTCCCCGTTCGACGTCGGCCCGCGCGTCAAACTGCCTGCGATAGATAAGGGCCTGGACGAAGAAACCTTCCGTGATCTGGCCGAAAAGCATCCCGACGGAACGTTCGAGTTGAAGAGTGTGAACTTGAGGAAGGTCGAGGACGTTCCCTGGGTCGAGCGAATGGTCGAAACCTACCTGAAAGACAAGCCCAAGACCTACAGCGACGCGCATGTGAACATCGGAATCGCTATGAACCTGAGCGGCGGCCTGGGAGCTGCGAAGACGCCCCAACTGCATCTGCGGCTCTCCGCTTCCGCCATTCCAGATGGTGAAGCCGAGGCCCTGGCGGCCATCGTTCAGGAGCCGCTCCTAGTCTCAGCCGAGCCCGCGTATATCTGCAGCACAGGCGTTTTCGGCCACGTTCTCCCGGCAGGGCACGCGGCGTTCAAGCAGGCAGACGAGGACATGGCGTTCGTCATCAGAAGTGCCGTGGACGAGACGGTGGAGCCGTGCCGGCTTTACGGCATGATGCGATACGGTAACATGCCCGGCTCCCATGGCAGCGCCGGGCCTTTGCTTTACGCCCACTACAAGAAGAAGGGCCAGCTCGAAAAGGCTCTGCGTTATATCGGGCCATATAATAACGAAGCCAATGACCAGATTATGGGCGCGTGGCTCAACTTCGTCCACACCGGCCGCCGCCACGATTTCCTCGTTGCCCGGCGCTACAGCAGGTCCGTGGCCGACGTCTCCTTCGCCCACGTCCACCCGACCAATCCCTTTGCCGCCGGCACGATGCACTACCACGGTGGGCATCAGTGGAGCGGCGGCTACGTCCAGTCCCATGGCGTTATCGGCGGCATCATGACCGACTATTACTTCACCGGCAACCGCCGCTTGCTGGACATATCCGAGGAGGCAGCCGACCGGCTGGTTCGTCTTCAGACGCCGGGGGGCGTGATCTTCCACCCGCCTGACCAGGGCAGGCTCCTTCGAGAAATCACCGGCCCTATCTCGGTGCTGCTGGAAGTGTACCAGGCCACATGGAACGACAAGTACGGCAGGCTGGCCGAGAATTCGCTTAACTGGCTGCTGCGAACTATGAACGAGAACTTGACACTGCCCAACTCGATCTCGACCGACGGGGTGCTGGGCGACGAGGCCCTGATCCAGCCGCCGGAACTGCCGGAGCAGAGCTGGGGCAATATGTATCATGTCTACGAGCTGACGATGCGCTTCTTTCCCAGCCAGACTCTGGCGGAACACGTCGTCGCCAAAGCCGATCACTTCATGTGGAAATTGCCGCTGGACCTCTCCCATTACGAGTCCGGCATCGCATGTCTTGCGTACGCTCTCACCGGGGATGCCTGCTACGCCGCGTATGCCAAGTATCATATCGAGAACCCGTTCCACGAGCTGATCGAGCGATACCGTAAGGCCGGCATGATGGATTCAGGACTGCTCAACGTGCTGGGATCCATGCCTCGGCTGGAGAAGACCGTGCACGAGGCCGCAGCGGCCGACCCGGCGGGATTCGAAGAAGACTGCAAGGCGTGGCTGGAAAAACGCCTGCAAATGCCCCCGGGCCAGGGCGGCATACGCCAGGATAAAGCGCCCTTCAAGAATATCGGCCGGCTCAGCACGGATCCGCACCCGCCGCTCACCGGCAAGTACAAGCAGCGGTACGAGTTGAAGTACGGAAAAGTGAAATCCGAGGCGCCCTGACGGGTTCCCGGCTGTATGCCATCCACTCCGCAGGCTCCTCATCAGGGGTGCATGATGTCTGGGGTAATTCCCACCGGCATGACCTCACCTGTTGACTCCGGTACACAGACGCAATACGATTGAATCAGAGGTCAGCATCGGGCGAACTGTCCGGCTGGACAATCGTTAATACCTCCGGCAGGTTGCGCATTTCCATCAGCGGAGGATATCACAATGATCCGCAAAACAACAGGCCTGACGTGCCTCGTGGTGCTCCTGGCGGCGACGGGCATCGCCGCAGGCGCGCACGAACTGACGGCCAAAGAAACCAAACTGCTGCTCGACGGGAAGCCGTTCAACCTGCTCGGCGTTCGCGTGCCGAGCGCTCTTTACAGCGACGATACGGCAAACCGGCTGTTCGCCGCGCTTCCCGAATGGAAATCATACGGAGTAACAGGTGTATGCGTTTTCGCCCAGGGCGGCGACATGAACGACGCCGATAAGAACGAGTCCTATCCGGCCGCCTACGGCGCCGACGGCTCGCTCGATCCCGCTTCGCCGCTCTGGACGCGGATGGACAATCTGTTCAAGAAATGCGACGAGCTGGGTATGGTGGTGAACCTCGGGCTTTTCTGCAGTTCCCGCGATGAGACTCTATCGGGCGACGGCGCCGTGCTCAAGGCGATCGCCGATACGATGCAATGGCTCCAGGACAAGGGCTATCGCAACGTGCTGATAGACCTCGCCGACGAGCAGGGTCGTTCGGCGTATGACGCCCCAATTCTGAAGAATAGCAAGAGTGCGAGCCAACTGATCACGGCTGCGGTCGCGGCCGCATGGCCGGGAGCACTCATCGGCTGCTCCAGCGTCGGGCGCGAGGCGATCACCCATCCCAAGGCCACGGTTGTTTTCCTTCATGATAGGCAGAGCACGCCGCGAAAGCCCACGCGACCGGCCGTCTTCAACGATCCCGGCAGCGCCGTCCGCGACTGGCGGAACGACACGCCCGTCGGCAACTGGGAACGCGAAGACAAGGCGAGGCTCCTGGGCCACATGAGCAACGCCAAGCACAAGGGAGCCTACTGGTTCTACACCAGCGGCTGGAAGTGCCACTGGCCGATGCACTTCGAGGTCGGTCCCGAGACCACGCAGCCGTCGGATCACTTCGCTTTCAAAGCGATGGCAATGGACGCCGGAATAGAGCAACCTGGGAAGGCTGCCCCCAAGCCCGATGAGCCGGCAGTGTCGGACAAGTCCAAAACGGCCGAGTCCAAACCGACAGCCAACCGGACGGGCCTGGCCGGCCTCGAGGCGTTCTTGCAGATGAAGGGCCGAGCACCGGCACTGGCGCTCGCTAAGGACGGAACCGTCCACCTGGTGTTCTCCCGCGTCGGCAGGGCCTATTATTCGATGCTCCCGCCCCGGGGCGACGCCGAAGGTGCGCCGCTGCCCGCGTGGAGCAGCGAGGAGGCAACCGGGCTTCGCGCATCATTCGACGACACCGCACGCCCGGCTGTCGCTCTCGATTCGGCCGGACGGCCGCACGTCGTCAGCGGCGGGCGTTATGCGTTCAAGGACGTCGAATCCGGCAAATGGGTTCCCGTCGAGGGGCTTGTAGGCTCTCAGCCTTCGATCTCCATCGGTGAGGGCGATCGCGTCTGGATCGCATTTCGCGAGTCTCCGCTGTCGGTCCGCACGTGCCAGGCCGGCGACCGTGCTCTCGGCTCGCGGACGAACATGCTGACAAGCGCCCGCAAGAACGTCTACCCGAGCATTGCCGGCGGCAGCGGCGCCCACCTGGTTTGCCGCGTCCGAGGGCTGCCCGACAATCGCGGCTACGACGTGGGCTATCTTCGCCACGACGGCACCAAGTGGCTGCCGATAGAGTGGCCCGACTATCACGCCGCCGGCTCGATCCAAAACTGGCCGAAGATCGCACTGCTGCCCGCCGGACGCCCGATTATCCTATGGGCCGATACGCAACTGAAGCTGTCGGTCCTGGGCACCGACGGCACTTGGCCGAAGGAACCCGAGGTGCTCGGCAAGCCTGTCAAGAACGACTGCCCCTGCATAAGCGTCGACGGCGCAGGAAATATCTTCATCGTACAGAAGGGCGGCAGGCTGACGTATCGCCTCGGCGACAACTGGACCAGGAACGTAACGCTGCCCAGACCGCACGGCGCCGACAACGACGACGTCGGCGTGGTCACTTGCGCATCTGCAGGCGCCAGGACGTTTTTCGCGTGGGAGCACGGCAAGGATGCCATCGCCGTAGCGGAATACGATCCGACCCCGCGCATCACAAAGGCCAAACCCAAAGAAGAGGTCCGGCAACCCGAGAAGGTGATAAGATTGAAGCCGGGCGAGAGAACGAAGGAAGAGAA
>JAUWKK010000003.1 GCA_030614245.1 Planctomycetota bacterium
CCACCTCGACGGCTGCGCCAGGCCCCCCGAGCGGCCCGCGCCCGTGGAATTCGACACCCCCATCGATCGGGCAGTGGGACGGGAAAACGCCGACAGCGGCGACGACATCCAGGCCTGACGGCCGGCACCGGCGGCGTGCAGGCAACCTGTTGCATGTATCGCACTTACACAGATCCGGGACCGCAGCCCCGCGCCGCAGCCCGCAACTCGGCCGTTGCTTCATCAGAAAGCGGCTGCGCCTGATCGCCTGCACGAAGGATCACCTCGCAGGCCAGCTCGAAGAATGCGGCTTTCTGGATTACGTCGGCGAGGCTCGCCCCGGCCGTCACGAGCCCGTGGTTGCGCATCACAGCCAGGTCGTGCCCTTTCATCGCCTGGACGACGGCCTCGGCAAGTTCGGCGGAGCCCGGCAGGATGTACGGCACCGTCGCAATCGCGCCGATGTAATACGCAATCTCGGGGATGACGTGGAAATCCACCTGCGCCGGCTCGCAGCAGGCGAGTGTGGTGGCGCTCGGTGACTGAAAATGCAGCACGGCATTCGCATCCGCACGCTCGCGCAGAATGCCGGCGTGGAAGCCTGTCTCGACGGAAGGCGTCCCGCCATCGAGCATCTCGCCGTCGGAGATGCGACAGACCGCTACATCTCCGCGCGTCAGGTGGGCCATCCACGACCTGCTGGCGGTTATCAGCATACAGTCGGCATCAATGCGCATCGAGAGGTTGCCGCTGCTGCAGCGCACCAGCCCATACGATGCGACTCGATGGGAAGCGGCGATGAACTCGTCTATCTGATGCTCCGAAGCGTTGAGCATTATCCTGCGTCCGGTCCTCTCGTGGGCTCGTCATCGCAACTTTGACAGCTCGTCACACAAGATACACGAAAGCACGCTAAAATGAAAGGATTATCTCTCGCATTGGAGAACGTATCAGCCAGTCTGCGTAAGGCGGGGATGGAACTACAGATTAACGCAGATGAGGTGGTCTGGCTGTCGATATGGGCCATTTTCTCATTATCTGTGTTCATCCGGTGCCTGCCTGCTGTGGGGTTGCCGTGGGCTGTCTTATTTCGCCCCTTACGGGGCTGGAATCCTTGAGGCCGTCTGCATTCCCACGGCGTTGCCGTGGGCTGTCTTACTCCGCCCTTTCAGGGCTGGAATCCTTGAGGCCGTCTGCATTCCCACGGCGTTGCCGTGGGCTGTTTTACTCCGCCCTTTCAGGGCTGGAATCCTTGAGGCCGTCTGCATTCCCACGGTGTTGCCGTGGGCTGTTTTACTTCGCCCCTTACGGGGCTGCAAGCCAATGTTGGGTGCCACGGTCAACTGTCCTCGGTTGGCCGTGCCTGCCCCACGTAAAACAGGCGACGGCTCTTCGCTGCGAAGCAGCGCAGGCATATAGGCTGGGGCTTCAGCCCCAGTAAAAGAGCGAAGCAAGACGAACCGCCCTGAAGGGGCGCAGCTTGTATGGGCATCTTTGGAGAGGTGGCGCCGCGGGCCCGGCCGAAGCTGCTCTCAGGGCTGCTTGCCCGAGATTGCAATGCAGACCAGTCTGTACCGGCACAGATCCTCGTGTCTCTTGCCCCGAAAGCTCTCGGCGAGAGGGAAACCGTCTCGAAGTGCCTGGATGGCGCGCGGGTCAATCTCGCTCATAGTCTCCACGATCCGGAGCGGGCTCCCTTCAAACAGGCGGCGATAGTCACTGGCGCGTAGACGATTGTGATAGGCAAACTGGTTGTCGTTGTAAGTAGCCCAGGTCTCGTCGTCGAATTGCAGGAAATTCACATTCGTGATCGCCGGATCCGTGTGGGCGAAATGGTCGGTGGGGTCTACTACGTGAGCCGATATGCCGCCAGGCCGGAGAATGCGATTCGCTTCGGCCAGTATGTCGGCCAGTATGTCGGGCGGAATGTGTTCAAGCACCGTGGTCGAGTAATGGACGTCAATTGAGTCGTCCTCGAGGCCGGTGTCGGTCGCGTCGGAGGGGGCAGCATACAGGATGTTCGCGCGAGCAAGGAACTCCTCGGGGCGGTCGATCAGTTCGGCGATGGTGCCCAGCCTGGCCGCAAGCGTGTCATCGCTCAGCACGTCGCTCCAAAGTGCGATCAGCTTTTCCCTGTTATCCGCCATCCAGGCAAGTGCCCGGCTTAGTGCGGGCAGGTTGAGATATCGGTGGATATCGACCGTCCGAACGCTTGCGGCACCGCACATCCAGAAGCCGATCGGTGCGAGTGGGAGCCATCCGGTGCCTACATCAAAGACACGTGCTCCGTCGCCCAGCACGCCATGCTCCTGGATGAGCAGCGCAATGCGATGCTGCTCGGCGAATCGGTCGAGATAGCGAGGATGGCGCAGCCCGCCGGCAAACTCCTGCAGCAGGAGGTAGAAAGACCTTCCCATTGGCAGCGTGGTGCAGGCTCGTTGTATGAACGATTTCAGCTTCCAGTTCATTACAGTCCAACTCAGAAGAGCTTTCGCGGCGGTGTATTTCGTCTGCCGAAGTCGGTTGTGTTAACGCAGTCATCGCCGCTGACATCGGCCGGGAAGCGCTGCAATGGGCAAGAAGACGGAGCAACAGCCCGAAGTCTATTCCTTCACTGCCAGAATATGAGCGCTCTTGGTCGTCAGGTCCTCGTCGGAGATGTGCTCATATCGGCGGGCGAGCCTGCTTCGTTGAGTGCCGCCGGTATCTGTTACGGGCAGCACGCAGACCACTCTGCACCCGGTCTTCTTCAGAAGCTCGACGTGTGTCGAGAGGGGCTCTCTGTTTATCAGGAAGCGTTTCCTGCCCTTGATCAGCCGCCATGTGAAATCGGACAGAGACCAATGTCCGTTCCACGTCTCGGTGATATTATGGCTGCTGAAATCGATTTGATGAGACATCACGCCGCCTGTCTTGAGCCAGCGACGCATCGCCCGACAGGTCGCATCGATCTCTTCCACGTGCTCCAGCACCGCCTGCGAGAAGATCATGTCCACCGTTTCCGGCTCGATCACGGCTGAATCATACCACGGGCAGATGTAGCGGATCGCAGAGCCACCCTGCGGCCCGTCAGGCATATCGAGCAGGTCTTGTCTGATCCGCTCCAACTTCGCCGCATCGAGGCTGACGCCCAGCCTCTCTTCCGTCAGGATTTCTGAGGGGAACCCATAAGATCTCAAGCGCGGGTACACATCCGGGAATTCATCTTCATCCGGGATGTCAGCCCTATCGGCAAACAGCCCCACGAGCTCTTCGAATATCGCCCGGTTCCTCTTCGTGGTCGTATACTCCACCACGTCCAGAGCGTAGTATTTCTGCGAGCCGGTCAACAACCCCGCCAAGCCGCTGCCTATAGAATCCCCGGGGCCAAGTTCGGCGATCACTGCCGGCTGCGTTGGCAGGCCGTAGTCCTGTGCAAGACACAGATGCCTCAACCATACGCTGTAGCAGTACCTCGCGGAAATCGTCCCGCCGGTTCCCCTGGAGGACGACAGCCACTTGACCGAGGACAGCCACGGGATGTAGCTCTTGATCCCGCCCAGGATCGGTCGTATTCTCATGCCTTTGTTCCCTCGCACCATCCCCGCGTGGCCATGTAAGCAGATTGCAGCGCGAGTTGCAAGTGGATTTAGTGTAAACAACAGCCCATTTGCGGGGATTGCGGGGGACGTCAGAGCGGTGGGCCCACCCGAGGCGGCTGACTAGACAAGTGGGGGGAGACCGCACATGCCGCCGGGCGGGGGCTGTCGAGTTTGTGGTAGCTCATGGGGATGGGACCCGGTAGTCATGATATTCAATGGGCGCGTCGAGATCGTTCCGGAGCAGAATATGCAATTGGCGAAGTACACGACAGAGGACCGTGCTTTCTCCGATATCCATCGTGAACATGCTCTTGTAGCCGTCGCTCTGCACGGCAATGATGGCGTCGGCCAGGCACGCGCATGTTTTGCACTTCCGCAGAAGCGTCGGATCCTCACATGCCAGACCTATCAAATCGGCAAAACCTGACAGCTGCTCTGTTTTCCATGGACTTTCGAGTGATTGCCTGCTCCTGGTCTTCGGCGGCGGGTCGGGAAGATCATCAATTGCCACCTTAATCTTGAGGAACAGTTCCCTATGTTCGTCGAAGAATTGGCCCAGCGAACAATTGGCCTTTGTCCCGGGGGATACGTATGGATTGGTCCACTTCGGACCATCCTGAGTTGCCCAATTGCAGCCAATCCCCCCGTCGTGCACATCATCACAGATATCATTCACTGCCGCAGTGCCGTGATGGAGGAGAACGCGCAATGAGCTTACGGCTCGTTCTGTATCATCCGGATGATTGAAATGTCTTCTGAGCAGATTGAAAAACCAGAGACTCTTTCTCCTGTGATCTGATAGTGTGGGTATGAGATTGTTGTTGATATGATCAGCCAGCTTCTCCAAGCTTCCCCGCCGCTTGAGCTCCTTTAGATAGTATTTCGCCTGGGTTAGAATCTGATTCCCATATTCCAGCTTGACGTAGCTGCCGGTTCCTTTGAAACCGAACTTCGCCAGCTCTCCATCAACCTTGGCCTCCCAGTCATCCCCCCGGAGGCGGGCGAGATGAATGCTCGTGTCCAGGAAGACTTCCATCGGCAGTTTTATGTCCGGGAGAGCTTCAACTGAGTTCTCTGAAGACATGGCACCCTGCCCTCCGCAAGATGGTAACAAATCCGCTTATGTCCCTATAGGTCAGGGGGTCCGACCGAGCACAGGATCCAATCACGCGCTTTATGCCTTCGAGTTGTTGAGAAGAGATGCTCTCGGGAGCGGCATCAAGGAGCAGGCACTGCAAGGTGTTTATCAGATCGCGAAAGGGATCTTCTCTAAAACTGCGGTATTCCCATAGCTCTTCGAGACAATCGCAGAGATCACTGAGGGCGTTGGCTCTCTCGAATATGTCGTCTGGGCTATTGGAAGCCACTTCAATAGCCTTCAGGCAGGCATCGAAGGCAATATTGATGCGATGACGCACTGCTGAAGTGGGGAGCGCACGGGGCACAGGTGCCATTTGCTCCGTCTCACCCGTCAAGTCTAGCTGCGACGATAGGATCCCCGCGAGCATCGCCCCTCCAGCCGTATCTGCGCTTTCAAAGCGCTCCAATGCCGACTGCATCGATGCTGTGCTACCTCCGTCATCGTCACTATACCCGGCCGCGTATGGGCGTCCCATTTGATCTTTCGCTTGCGTAGGCGACATCGGTTTATCCTTTCTGCCCGGAGTGGAATAGATCCCTGACAAACTGCTTACTCCACTCATGGTGTGGTAGAATGAAATCGGACATCACGTCCAGACGATCAGGATACGGGGGCCATCTTAGGAAATGATCGGTGTCCACGCAGACTGCAAATTGAGGGAGATTCTCGATAATCTTCTTGGCTTTGTAGGAGTCCACTAATGCCTGTTTGCGGTCAGCCTTCTGTTCTGGGCTAAGGTGGAGCGTATGTGCTCTAATCTTAGCAATCTCAAGCGTCTCGCGCCCTGGGAGTGCCGATAATTCGACAGCGCTGACCGCGATGCGAGTCATGCACGTCTCGCGTTCGGCCACCATGATAGAAGTGACCTCATCCGCAGCCTCAATGCCGATTTCCTTCATTCGCTCCACGTTTACAAGCGCGAGAGCCTTGACGGCTTCTTTAGCGCGGTCCAATGAGTCATATGGGATTAAGTGCCACACCCTGAAACCGATTCGTGTGAACGCAGTCAGGTCCAAGCGGTCCACGATTGTTGCCGTAAGGTCTTTTGCCAGCTGGGCGAAGTCGTCCACGGGCATGAGAGTCGTGACCGAGTTGCTTACCTCTTGGCTGAAATCAAGCTTCTGACTGCTGAAATGGAGGGTTGCCTCCGTATCCGGATCCCGTAAGGCGCAGCCCTGCGGATTCACGGCAGGGACCTGCCAATCGGGATGCTGCCGGAGAATATCATTTATGGTTGAGCCGCAGCGATCCAGAAAGCTGAAGCCGTAATCATAGCGGAGTGCAAACACGAGCTTGCGCGGGATTACTGTAAGACTGTTGCGGCCGGGCATGTAATGATCCCCCACCAAAACACGATTGGCGCAGAAACTAAACGATCAATTCCATTATAGGCATCAACGGTGCAGAGTGCAATCCACTTTCCATCCCTCCCCCAGGGCAAAGGCGGCACGACAGCCCTGATGTTGGTGCCGAAGATCGATCTGAGATAGTCAACCAGAGATTCAGTCGCTGCGATGGCTCCTCCGGGGGTGTGGAGAACGAGATCCAGGCCCTTCTTTGTATCCAGGCCGTGCATGCATGTCATGAAGCCGCCCTTGTCACCATCCTGGATCTGATTATTCGGAGCAGCCGGCTTTTGCAGCCAGCCGGAGTAGTAGATGATCACGTTCCGCCCTGTGATCTTGTGAAGGTCCTTCAGGTATTTGCGACGCAGATTGTCGAACATGTGGCCAACTGCGTGCTGGGCGTCTCGCTCAATCTTCTGGAAGATAGCGAGTTGCTCGTGCCAGTCTGGCATTTACATCCTCCCCTGGCAGCGGATAGGTATCACCGGTGGTGACCACCTTTTGCCTTACGCTCTGCCTGTTGACACGGATGTGTCGCATCTTATTGAAGCGATCACGATCCTCTTGAGTAAACAACCCCAGTTTGCGGAATGTGGCGTCGATCTGTTGCTTAGTCATGGCACTCTCCTTTGAATCACAGATGTGACGCTTAGAGTATCGGAGAATCATGCATGCTGTTCAGCTATAAATGACCTCATATACGGCTGGCTTGGCGCTTTGCCAACCTATGCTATATAATACTGTGTTCCAAGTGATTGTCAAGTACTTTTTCCCAATCTCCGCCAGTTTTCGTCATTTTTCCAAGGCGAAGGCGGCTTGATACCGGCCCTCGCCGTACTTGGTGTAATACTCCGCCCAGCCAGCCCGGACCATCTCGACGTTGACGCCTTCTACGAAGACGAAGGCGAGTATGCGTCCCTTCATCGGCCGTCGCCATGGGACGGGAAATCCATTCCCCCGCCCGCATAGGCGGATGATACGCGGATGTGCGGATGCGTGTCAAGCGCAAAAGGCGCAGGCCGAGTCTTGTTGAGAGCATCAGTATTGCACGAGGGGCGTGACGTTGGAATGCTCAGCGCTGTGCCGATTCAGACGCCATTGCAGCGAAGGTATCCTTGACGCGCTCCAGATGGTCCGGCACGTTGATGCCCTGCGGGCATATCTCCTGGCATTTGCCGCATCGAGTGCACCGAGACAGCATCGCATCCGCCCGCTCGATGAGACGCTGTGTGTTGCCGATGTCGACCTTGAGCATAACCGCGTTGTAAGGTTTGAATACACTGCCGGGGACGATGCCTTCGGGGCAGACTGTCGTGCAGTAACGGCAGTCGCCGCATAGATATCGCTCGAACTCTTCGAGTCCATCCCCGAGCTCAGCCCGCAGCCTCTCGCCGACTGCGGTCTGGTAGCCGAAGTCGAGTTCCTCGGGCAGTGAATCGATGAGCGCGCAGTTGGCCTCGACTTCCTCGACGCTTCTCATCCCCGAGGCTGCCGTCGAAACGCCGGGGTCGCACAGGACATACTTGAAGGCCCCGAGAACCTGGCTGTCGGGAGCGAAGGCCTGTGCCAGCACCGGTGTGTGCTTTGCGAGCAGCCCTCCCGCCAGCGGCCCCATCAGCACGACGCCGCGCCCTTTCTCGCGTGCTTTTCGGATAACATCGCGGTGGGGCTGAAGCAACAGGCTGTATTGCACGGTGTAGGGCTCGAACAGGCCTTCGTCGAGCATCTGCATGAGAAGCGCGGGCGTCGCGTGGCTGGTGACGCCGACGTGTCGAACGAGGCCCTCTTCTTTGGCCCTGACGACGCCTTCCAGCCACATGCCCTTCTTCTTCAACTCATCGTACTCTTCCGGGTAGTTCACGCTCCAGGCGTGGTAGAAGTCCAGGTGGTCGGTGCCCAGCCTGCCGAGCGATTCGCCGATCATTCGCCGCGCATCGTCTGCGGTCGGGAAGCCAGGGCCCCGGCCGCCGACGCGTGCCTTGGTCGAGACCATCACGTCCTTACGGCGCGTGCCCAGGCCCTTGCCGAGCCACACTTCGCTCTGGCCGCCGCAATACCTGCTGCCGGTCTCGTAATAGTTTATGCCGAGCTCGACTGCCTTCTCGACGATCTCGATCGCGGTCTCCTCATCCGGGAACCTCATGCACCCCAGACTGAGCCGCGACACCTTCTCGCCTGTCTCGCCGAATGTCGTGTATCGCATCGATACTCCTTGCAATGCTTACCGTCTCAGCCGATTTTCGGCACTACTCCGCCCCTTTGGGGCTGTGATTTCACTCGTCAATCTTACCCACGGCGTTGCCGTGGGCTGTCTTACTACGCCCCTTTGGGGCTGCAAGCCTCCGTCTATTTCCGGCCGGGAGGCAGCAAGTAATAGTACGCAATAGCGCGATATCGTCCGCGGTGGCGATTGCCGTCACCGTGTTCCCACGTTAATCGCAGCGACTTCTTGAACGTGCCACCCTGCCTGCGGGGCTGCAAGCCTCCGTCTATTTCCGGCCGGGAGCCAGCAAGTAATAGTACGCAATAGCGCGATATCGTCCTCGGTGGCGATTGCCGTCACCGTGTTCCCACGTTAATCGCAGCGACTTGCGGAAGGGATAGGCGGCCGGGAGATGGAAGCGATAGCAGCATCCCGTGTCGGTTCTCTGGCCGCGCTTCGAGGCCGGGCTGAAGGGGACCCGCACTCCGTGCATCGGCAGCGCCTGAAGGTCGCCCAGGCCCCAGGCGAACGAGAAGAAGTCTTCCGTTCCCGTGCCGACTATCGAAGGCTTCGTCTCTCCGTCGATGAACCAACTGTCGTCACTCTCCACGTCTCCAGGTTGATCTACGACCACGCCGGCCACGTGTCCGGCGCCGCGAGCATCAAGAACCACGATATTCTTCCCCTGCGGCTGGTCGGAAACATCGCAGCGGCGAGCATGAAAGAGACAGTCGTCAGCCAGCGGGGGGCGTGTGCTCCAGCGAAACCGCGCAGCGATCTCAACGGCGCCTTCAATGGCGCCGGCTGAACGTACGGATATCCTGGCGCGTTGACGAAACGGCATAGGCAGACGGCAATAGTATTCCCGATCCGTGCACCCCAGACAAAGTCCTCGGACATTGATGGAGTAATCCGGCGCGGCGAAGAAGGCGCCGAGGGGCGCCGATACCTGGGGCTGTTGCTCTTCGTCCCAGGTCATGTCCAGCCATAGCGTTTCGGCCAGGCGGCGGCGCGTTGCAGCCGAATCGTCGCCGGGCTTGATCCGCAGACGAATCTCCCGCAACGTTCCGGCCCCTGCATGGTCCAGCAGTACGGCGGTTTTCTCTTTGCCGAGGACAACACTGGCAGCGTGGCTCTTGCCGGCTTTTTTCTCGGCCGGGGGCCACGGCGCCTTGCCCGCGTTTTGCCACATTGACTGCACGCCGGCCAGGGCCCGTTGCTCTCGTTGATCGAGCTTCCAGATGAACGTCTTAACGGGCACCTCGGGCGGGCAAATACGATACGCCATTTGATAGAAAAACAGGAGATACCGGCGGCCGTCCCAGGTGCGCCAGCCGTACTTCTCGTCGGGGTCCCGCGGTATGACGACGACCTTGCACGACTTGCGAAATCCGATCGGCACGTACGAGTAGCTGGCTTGCCGGTCGGCGAACCCACATCGTCCCACCAGCGGCGCGACAAACGGTTTGCGCTTACCGGTGAAGAAGTCGTTCATATCCATGTGGATGACGGGCTTTTCTTGATCGTCGATGTAAATCAGCAGATCGAAGTTGGCATCGTCCGGTCGCCCTTTGCGATATATGCAGTGGAACCGGTCGATGCAGCCCGCCCCCTGGACGTCCAGCAGCACGTAACGCCTGCCGGGCTCCTCACGAACGAAGTTTCCGTAATCCCTGGACGAACCGACGAGACCCGTGCTGGCCCGATAGGTTCGCCACGGTTTTACGCTTGAGACCGAAGCGGTATCCAGCAGTTCCCCCAATGAACCGACGGGTGCAGGCGGTTGACCCCATGCGGCATTGTAGATGATGATGACTGCAAGTGCGGCGGCCGCGAAGCGGATTGGCATGATCTTGTGATAGCCTCCGGGAGTTTTTCGTGACATCTTGCTGGGCATGGTAGGGCTATTTCTTCTTAATCGGCACGTCGAAGTGATTCTCCATCTCATGAGTGGCCATGCCCCACTCGCCGAGCGCGTCCCAGGAGTCGAGGTGGGTGGCCCAGGCGGCGGTCTCGAGGCCTCGCCCGCCGGGGGCGGCGGCATCAGCGGAGATTTTGCCCTGCGCCAGCATCGTGTCATAGACCAGTTGCCATTGGTACCATGCGGCGCTGCTGCCGAACGCTTGGCCCCATTTGGTGATCTGCTTCCCATCCACCAGCGTCCCGCCGTGCCAACGGCCCTTTTGTCCGATCAGCCCGCCGGGGTCGGTAATCGCAAGAATGCCTTTCTTCTCCGGGTTGGCTGCCAGCTTGACGTTCCGCTTGTCGAGTGCCCGCTTGGCCGCATCGACGCGCGCCTGCACGTACTGGTCTGAAGTATACTTCGTTGGGTTGGTGTAGTACTTCAGCAGGCCTTTGTGCCCGCCGCGCTTGTGCTCCAGCAGCGCCCGGTGAACCTGCGACATCGAATTGCCGCGCGAGTTATGATTCAGCCCCGCGATGCGGTCGAAGGGTATCTTGCCCCCGGAGCGGGCAACCTCCGCCCAGTCGGCGAGATACCCGATCTTGCCCGGACGCGACCTGGCATCGGTCTCGGACGAGTGGATCTTGTTTCCGTACTTCCGCTTCATTTGAGCCGTAACCGGATACCAGGGGATGATCTTGAAGTAGAGGCATCGTCCCCAGTTCGAGCCATCGGGCAGCCCGCCGTCGGGCCAACCCGGCCGGTAGTACTGTCTGCCCCACATGGGGTGCGCGTATGCCTTGGACATGGCTTCCCACGCCTCGAGCTGCCAGGGCTCCATCTCCTTCTGACGAACTGCCTCGTGCCAGGCGTAGGCCTTGCGCAGCAGGTCCATGTGCGCTTCGTCACCGTCCATGAGGTATAGCCAAGTCAACAGCGGGCCGACCCCGCGTGTCAGCGACGAGGGATTAATCACTTCGATCTCGTACTGCCGCGCCCGCGCCGGCCTGCCGTTATCGTGGTACTGCGCGCACCAGCCGACGACGTTGCCTTCGCCCATCTTCGCCTTGACGATGAAATCGCCCAGTTTGTGCAAATTGGCGATATACTTCTTGTCTCCGGGCATGCGGTACATCATGACCATCATTTGAAACGACGAGTTGGTGGGGTTATCGTTGAAGGAGATGCCGTGCACGATGCCGCTATGTCCGGATCCTCGGCCACTGAACGACCATTGGTCCCCCCAGCCGCCGCCAGGACGCTGCAATGAAAGCAAGAGGTCGGCGCAGCGCTTTGCCGAATCGAAGTACTTCTTATCGCCTGTCAACTTGTGCGCGTACAGCATGATCCAGAATGGCTGGTCGTTGAAGCCATCCTGAATGCGGACAAAGTTTTCCCCCAAAGTTCCCCAGGGCCAGTGGCCTTTGGGCCATTGCGCTTTGAGAATCAAGTTCGCACGGGCCAGTCCCGCATCGAGGTACTTCTTGTCTCCGAATATTTCGTAGGCCCTGAAGAAGGCCACGGCACCGCACCTTAGCTTGTTGGTGTCTCTCCCTGAGTAAGCCGGCGGAAGGTCCTTTGCCTGCCCGTCGAGCCACTTGTGGATGTCGGCCTCGCACTGCTTGACCAACTTCATGTCGATCTTCTTCAGCAGGCTATCGAGTTCCTTCTGCTTCGCCTGCCTCTGCTTTGCCGTCAGTTCACCGTAGTGAACAGTCTCGCCGCCGAAGAGACTAGTCCGTTCTGCCAGCGACAGGCCTTCGTCGGTTAAGGCCTCATAAGACAGATCCTTGTAATGGCCGATCTCCTTGTCGAAGACCAATGGCCCGGCCTCAGCGGACATGGGTACCGCCCATACGCCAAGACCTGCAACGATGCAGGCCGTCAATACGATACTCTCTACTCTCGCAAACTTAACCATCCTACATCCTCCAAAACGCTGCGCGCCGTGTCGGGTTGACCGGCACTTCCCATCCAAGACCAGGCCGCCCCCAGTGGGCAGCCTTGCGTATATCATTATGGTCATGCTCCGCCCGATTGCAAGCGTGTTAAGCGGCATCGTCGCGGTGCTACATTTTCTTACAATAGCCGTGCCGCATGAAATTGTCTTGCTTTTAGGGGGTCACTACGGTACATCCCCACACTACACGTAATCGCGAAGCAGAGCGCCAGGCTCGGCGCACGCAGGAATAATATATGCTGTCCAAGTCGGAGATGAAAGCATGCCTGGCGGGGGAGCCTACCCCCATCGTGCCGGCAGTACTTTTTTCGTTTGACGGAAAGTTCACGGAAAGATACGAGGCCGAGGTCAGCCGCATGCATGAGATGTACGAGAATGACTTCGTCACATGCCGCCCAACACTCGAGAAACGCGCGCCCGACCCTGAACTGGAGCCCGGCGAATTCACTGACGACTGGGGTTCCCTGTTTTGTGCGGCACCCGATGGCGTCGGCTCGCATCCGACGCGCCCGATCGTCAGTTCTGTCGAGCAATGGGAAGACTACCTTGCCAACAAGATACCCCTTCTTGTGCCTGAGACACCGGCAACCGATATCACAAGCACGGTCGCGGCGAACCCCGACCGCTACGTGGTGGCGCGGTTCTGGCGGACGTTTTATGAGCGAATGTACATGCTTATCGGGTTCGAGAATCTCATGATTGAGATTGCCACCGGCGGCGACTTGTTCATGCGAATGCTGAAGGAACTGCGCGATTTCACAATCAAAGGCATCGAGTTGATTGCCGGCACCGGTGCCGACGCCGTCTTCCTCGCGGACGACTGGGGAACGCAGCGCCGTCTTCAGATATCCCCCACTATGTGGCGAAAGTACTTCCGGCCAGGTTACGCCGCCATGATCGACACCGCTCACGCCAGAGGGCTCGACGTGTGGATGCACTCCTGCGGCCACATCACGGATGTGATCCCGGACTGGATCGACATTGGGCTGGATGTGATCGCTCACCTCCAGGCGGCTGCACTCGACCTCCCGGCCATTGCGGAAGCGTACCGCGGCCGGATAACCTTCTTCGGCGGCATCGACGTCCAGTTCAATCTCGTGAATGGCACCCGTGAGTCCATTCGCGAGGAAGTGCGGGCGCTAATGGATAACTTCCACGCCCACGAGGGGAAGTATATCGCTGCACCATGCAACACCATTATGCCCGAAACACCAGTCGAAAACGTCTGGACACTCTTTGATGCAATCCGAGAGTTTGGAACGCTAACCCCGCCGCTTCGACAGCGGTAAATGACTATGGACACAAGACTTAAGCCACAGGCATTTGCAGGATGAGTCTCCTGCTCTGCGCGGATTGTGCGCAGCTGCAGCCCACCGCTCCTCTGGAGTTTTCGGCGTGGCTGAACACATACGCAAATCGAGCCCTCGAACTTCAACGGACAACTTTCACACCCATCGAACTTTCACCCGCGCATTTCGTTAGGAATCGTGGATGTAAGACGTCAGCCGTCCGGGCCGGACATTCCGACGCACGTCAGCACCCGCCCGCCGCCCACCAGCAGCCCGCGCCCGTTTGCACAACGATAGGCCACCGCCATGCCCGACAGGAGGCAGACATGTCCACCATGCGCCTTGAAAACGACTTTGCACAGGACCTCGTTCATCGTTCTCCGTCGTGGTTCGCTTCGCTTGCCGTCCACGCCTGCCTCATACTCATACTGGTGCAGATTCCATTCGCAAGTGCCCTGCCGCCCGAACTGCCGCCCGTAAAGATCGATATGGCGCTCCAGATGCCGGCCAAGATCGAAGAGCCGCTAACGGACGAGCGCCAGTTGGTATTCGACGAACCGACACCGATTCCGTCCGACCTTGACATCGATAAGCCCGGCGATGATTTTGCCATTGATGACCCTCTCTCAAAGGAACCGCCGGGCATTCCGGAGGCGCCCGATGATAGCAATCGTCTCGAGCAGCCGGATCTTGCAAGAATAGCCATCGGCACGAACGGGCCGCCGAAGAACTACACTCTCATTGTGGGGGGGCGTCCCAGTCGTGGCTCTCAAGAGGGCCCAAAAGGTCGGAGCCGCAACCAGGGTGACCCCTACATCGGCCTGGCGCTGAGCTGGCTCGCGCGGCACCAGGAACCCGACGGCCGCTGGGATTCGAAGAAGTGGGGCGCGCGCGGCAATTAAGACGTCGGCTGCACGGCTCTCGCCCTTGAGGCGTTCCTCGCCGGGGGCTACACCCACAATGAGGGCAAGTACTCCCGTAACGTCGTTATGGCTCTACAGTGGCTGCGCAAGCAGCAGGATAAGCACGGCGGGAACGGCAATTTCGGGTGCCCGCGCTTCTACGGGCAGGGTATCGCCACCATGGCCTGCGCCGACGCCTATGGAATGACCGGAACGCCCTGGGTTAGCCGAATCGCACAGAAGGGCCTTGATTTCATCGTCGAGACGCAGCCCGATAACGGCGGCTTCGATTACCTCGGAGCGCGCAACGCTCACAACGACACGTCGATCACAGGCTGGCAGATAATGGCCATCAAGACCTGCTATATAGTCGGCCTCGACGTGCCCGCAAACGCGATCGAGAAGTCGAAGAGATACCTGCGCGAATCAATCAATCCCGACGGCACCACCGGCTATCGCGGCACCGAAAGCGCCAACGCGGCCATGACATCCGTCGGCTTGCTCTGCCGCGTCGTACTCGGCTGGGACAAGTCTCACCCCGACTGCAAACGCGCCGCAAAGTGGCTCATCAGGAAGCGCCCCGATACCGGCGATTTGTACTACTGCTACTACTCAGCCCTTGCATTCCAGCAGAGGGGCGGCTCGCAGTGGAACAGATGGTGGAAGCAAGTGGAACCGAAGATCAGGGATGCCCAGGTGAAGAGCGCCGACATGAACGTGCATGGCTCGTGGAACCCGACGACCAAGTGGGGCACGCATGCCGGGCGGGTCTATACCACGGCGATGTCCGCGCTCGTGCTGTCGACCCCGAACAGGTTCACGATGCTGTCGCGCCAATAGTTCAAAGCAGGCGGACCATTTGGTGCCTGGCAGAAACGCCTAACCGTGTCATGCTGATATCTGAGCGAAGCATCTTTCATAACGTGGGGCAGGCTTTTAGCCTGCCAATTCATGCATTTGCAGCCTGGAAAGGCTGCACCACATGCCTTCGCTCCCTCCGCAGGCAGGCAGGCAGAATGACATGAAAAGAGCATTCCGCTCGCATAGCATGTTCAGTATCTCCCGCTCCTGTTAGTAAGCTTTCAGCCCGGCGCGTGCCGAGCACTGTTGAGTGCTCCTTGCACCTATGCCTTCGCGTGCTGTATGAGAGGCTCTTCCTCGCCGGCTGCGGCCATTCGCCGCTTCAAGCGCTCGGCGAGCTTCGCACGGACGCCGGCCAGCTCGGGAGCCCGGACGAGATTCGTCCGCTCGTGCGGGTCTTTCTCCAGGTCGTAGAGGAAGTCCTCGACGTAGAGGTCGCTGCCTTTCGCCTCGCCGCCACGCTTCCCGGGTGCTCTGACGGAGTATTTCCATTTCTTCGTGCGGACGGCCCGGCCGACGTGGCTTTCGCTGATCTGGAGGAAGACGTCGTCGGGCCAATCCCCGGCCGTCCCCGGTGCAAGCGGCTGAAGCGGACGGCCGCGCATCCGGGGCGGCGCCGTCACGCCGCCCGCCGAAAGTATCGTCGGCGGCAGATCGATCAGGCTGACGAGCTCCTCGACGACCTTGCCGCCCTCGAACCCCGGACCGCAGGCGATCATCGGCAGTCGGATTGAATTGTCCTGACAGGAACGCTTGTACTCCCTGTTCCGCGTCCGGAAGTGGCAGGCATGATCGCTCGTGTAGACGATCAGCGTATTGTCCACCATGCCGAGCTTCGCCAGCTCCGCGCGTATGCGGCCCAGGTTCGCATCCAGACTGTTGATGCAGCCGAGATAGTCGGGGAGCTCCTGCCGCCAGTCGCCTTTCGTGCCCTCGAGGTCACCGGGGACCTCGTAGTTGGCGAACTTCTCCTTCGATCCGCGCGGCCCCTCGAAATGGTTGTGGTCGTTCTGGTGGTGAGGCTCGATGTATGAAAGGAACAGGAAGAACGGCCGCTTGCGGTCGCGCGTGCGCAGATAATCGATTGCGAAGTCGGTGACCGCATCCACCCGGTATCGATCCTTCGGGAATTCCACCTTCTTCATATCCGCGTCGAACATGTGCCCGTCGTAGCCGTGCGAAGTATGCTCGAGCACGTCCGACGCCAGCCAGTAATCCTTGTATCCGCCTCGGCGTTCGGGTGGAATGGGTTTCGTTCTGCAATTGAAGCTTTCGTTCCTGCCGGGCGTGCCTCGTCCTGTCGACGCGAGGTGCCACTTGCCGATGTATCCCACCTCGTAGTCCGCATCTGAGAGCCGATGCGCTATCGTCTTTTCGTCCAGGCGCAGGGCGATGTTATTCGTGAAACAGCCCGTCTCGGTGGCATACACGCCGGTCTGGAGGCACGATCTCGCCGGCCCACACACCGGCTGGCATGTGAAAGCGTTCTCGAAGCGCACGCCTTCGGCGGCCATGCGGTCGAGGTTCGGCGTCAACTCCAGCTTCTGGCCGTAACACCCCAGCGTGTCCCAGCGCTGCTGGTCGCTGAAGACGAACAGGATATTGGGCCTGCCGGACTGCTTTTTCTTTTCGGCGGCGGCGGCTTCCTGCACACTCAATCTCGCTACCGTGGCAGCCGCGCCCGTCGTCTTCAAGAAGCCACGGCGTGTAAAGCTCCCGTTAGTTGCCATTCTCGAACCTCCTGACTGCCAACTGATTTCGAGTCGCCGCTCACTGGCCGGCCGGCTGATATCGCTTCTGCCAGAGTTCCGGTTCGTACGGTGCCCGGCGTCCGATGCATTTCTCGCGCGGGCAGAGCTGGCAGCTCTGGAAACTCGTTTCGGTGGGATACCGTATCCCTGAGATGGATTTGATCGGCACCATCAGGAAGCTGTCGGTGAGCCGGACGCCGATATCGCGGCGCGGGTCGCCCAGCAGTTCGAACAACTGAGTCTGCTGCTGGATGGGCCAGTCTTCGAGCGAGCCCGGGCTCATCACCGACGTCGGTCCGGGCCGGATTTCCTTCTCGACGTGGTCGCTGAGCGCGTTAAGAGCCGTCCCCAGCACTGCCTCCCGGATCGCGTCGGCCCAGAAACGCTCGAGCATGCCGTCAAGGGTGCCCGCCCATTCTTCAAGTTCGACGCCGCAAGTTGCGATGAACGGAAACACCCGATGGGCGTCCTCGAGGTTCACCCGCAGCACGCGGCTGGTAAACGTAACGCCGTCTATGACTACGTCGTCGCCGGCCATCGAATCTATATATGCCACGCCGGAGAGCGCTTTCGGACGGGCGATGCCCCGCGCCTGTGCCGCAAGCCGCCTTATCTCGTCCGCCTGGGAGCTTGCCGCATCGACGCGAATCCGTTTCAGGAGCCGGTCGAAGTCGATCTCGGCGGGGATGTCATCGAGCAGAATACTATCCATCGTCGCATTACCTCAACGTCAAAGGCCAGTCTCTAATATGGAGCGGGAGCGTATCAGAAGATGATTGAGAATGCAAGCAGCGGATTGCAGGATGGAACCACAGATAAACACAGATAAACACAGATGAAGTGGTCAGGCGGGTGGGCGGCGCGTCAGGGATACCCTCGCTGGAATAGTGTCTGAATCGGGGCAGCGCCGACCATAGCAACGTCACGCCCCTCGTGCAATACTGAGGCTCTCAAAAAAAACCTCAACAGGCTCTTTTCGCGCTTGACACGCATCCGCTCATCCGCGTATCATTCAGGTATGCGGGCGGGGCAACGGCGCTCCCGTCACAAGGCGATGCCGATGAACGGACGAAAAGGCAAGCGGGTGGAGGTGCTTGACTCCAGGGCAAGAGCGCAGTAGGATAACAAAATGAGAACACGGCGTCCAGGTGCATGGAATGAACAACGTGCAGAATGAGTCTGCAATGACAGGCCAGCACCTGAATGGAAGGATTGGCGGTAAGTTGCAGAGCATCGGTCGCCGGCGAAGGTTCCGTCTCCTGTGGTTGTGTGTAAAGGCATTGGCGCCCTCATCGCACCATGCTGGCAAGCCCATCCTGCAGCCCCAGCCCACTCAGGCCCCGGTCAAGCGCCTCGACCACGCGAAGAAGGAGATCGTGGCGGCACGGTATTATGACATTCCGGCGGAGGCGTTACAGGAAGCAAGTGAGCTAATGCAAGAAAGGTAAGGTCGCGACATGGCAAAGGAACTGAAGAACAAGCCGTTAGTCGAAGCAATTCTGGAAGTTAGATGGCAATTGCAGGGCACGCCGCCGGGTCCTCAGGTTGATACCCATTACAGGCTTTTGTTAGGACGACTATTTGATCGAATGCTCGCGGATTACCCGGAACACGAGCAACTTCCGATCGCCAGCATTCCCGATGAAATGGTTGGCCATGTCGTCCAGCATCGTTTCCGTGTCGCGGAAAACTCATGGCCGTTGATCCAGGTCGGCCCTGGTGTTTTCACTGTAAACTCGACCGCCGACTACAAGTGGCAGGACTTTCGCCCCCGGGTAATGTCTGCCATAGAGAAGCTCTACGATGCTCACCCAAAGGCGGAAGACCTAAAGATCACCAATATAATCCTGCGATATATTGACGCAGTAGATTTTGACTATAATACGGAGAACACTCTTGTCTTTCTGCGCGAGAAACTGAAACTAAACATCTCGTTACCGGCCAACTTGTTTAGTGGCATGAGGGTTGAAGATAAACCCAATGGCCTTGTTTCTCAGTTTTCATTCAGAACTGAGAAGCCGAGGGGGATAATGAATCTTCGCTGTGCGACAGGGCAAAAGCAGCACACTCCCGCTTTGATCTGGGAGACGACGGTCGCATCGTCAGGGGACGATTTGCCCAGGATGCCGAAAGCTTTTGCAGGGTGGATCGATGAAGCTCACGAACTGACAGATGATTGGTTCTTCAAGATGATAGAAGGGGATTTAGAAAGGAGATTTGCAGGTGAATAGCGTGTGCATAATTGATCCTTCTGAGGCGAAGAAGATGCCGCTAGCCCAGTCGAGTGGCTTGTGGCATGAAAGCCACGGGGCCCCATATATAGAAGCCCTTGATTCGCCACGCATGCCGCAGATGGCTTTGTATCTTTATCATCTCCTGACAACAATGACCTCAATACTCGATCCATGGTCGAAAGAACAATCAATTCGTGATGCGGTAGTCACCGTTCCCACGGGAGTGAAAAGGATGCTCATCCAGAGCCTTGGGTGGACTCGTCAACAGGCTATAGAAACGCGTTTACGCCTGTGCGTATTCGAGGAAGATTGGGATGCGCCAGGAATGGAGCTGTACGATGAATTGTAGTCGCGGCGACGTTATTCTCGTGCGGTTTCCAAATTCTGACCTGAAAACGTATAAAAAGCGGCCTGCCCTAGTAGTGCAAGCCGACATAGACACAGGACTTAGCCAGAAGATTGTGGCGTTGATTACTTCTAACCTAGCAAGAACTGGGCCAACTAGAGTTCAAGTGCCTAAGAATAGTGATCTCGGTAAACATATGAGGCTACAGGCAGATTCGGTCATTGTAGTGGATAACTTGGCAACCGTGTTGGAACGAGAGATGGACAGAATAATAGGCAATTGCACTGAATGGTCTCCTGTTGCGGATGCGCTTCAGAAAACATTTGGGTTGGACTCGGAAACTGGTCGGACGAGTTCGTAGATGAGCAACGACAAGAGACTCATCGAAGACTAACCCCCCATCCAGGCCATCGGTGCCGAGGCGTCGCGGGAGAAGTCGCCGCAGCGGTCACACTGGCTGGTAGCCGTGCGATCAGGATGATAGTAGCAGCGCAGATCGGGCTGGATTGGGCTATCGCGCATGGCTGGCTCGTCCGCCCGCAGCTTCCCCGTTCCCCGAGCTTCTTCATCGCGGCTGCGAGCGTCTTGCGGGCGGCTTCGAGGTCCGCCGCGCTGAAGGCGGCCAGCAGGTATCGGCGGCTCCGGGCGAAGATGAAGTGCGCTCCATCGTCCTGTTTCCACACATTGATCGGCCCGGCGGGCGGCTGCGGCTTGCAGGATTTCTTAAGGTGCGCCTCGAAGCCCGATGCCCCGGCCGCCGCCTCTGCGGGCGTGGGATACTCGATGACGGCGAAGTGATACTCCCCTTTATCGCTCCGGTAGCGAGCCGCGGCGACGTTCGTCTTCTCATTCAGGACGAAGATGTTCTCCTCGCCGATGTAGTATACTTCGTTGAAATTGATCGGCTCGTGCAGGAACATAAACGTGAGTGGGACGCGCGATTCTTCGGGCAGCAGAGAGAGCAGCTTCGGTGGCTCTGCGTCTTTCACGGGCAGTGCGTCGGCCATCGCCCCGGCGATTGCCTGTGTTTCTTCCGCTGAAGCGGACCGGCGGCCGGGCTGAAGCCACAGCCAGTATTCACCTTTCCAGACCCAGCAGGTGGTCTCGATGGCGGCGGCTAAAGTGCCGATGCCCTTCACGCGCGGAACTTCGATTGTGTCCTTGAAGAAGACGCCGCAGGCATCGTCGGAGTCGGCGAATTCCCAGATGTCCGCGCGGATTTCCTTCTTATTGCCTTCGTGCACGTATGCGGCGACGGCGACGAACTTGAGGTTGTAGCTCTGATATGACGGAGCGGCGCCGTTGATGTATTCATCGAGGTTCGCGGCGGGATAGATGAACGGCTTCTTCGAGAGGCGCCATTCGCCGATGACCTTGGGGAACAGCTCGCCTATGGATGTTGCGGCCTGGGGCGCATCTTCCACCTTGGCCTTGCCGCCGGGCACGGGGCCGCCTTTGACGGCAGAGCCTTCGACCGGGCAGACCTTCTCGCAGAACCCGCAGCCGGTGCAGAGGTCTTCTTCGAGGTAAGGCCTGCGGATTTCGATCTCCTCGCCGTTCAGCTTCCCCTTGAAGGTATTGAATCTGATCGCTTTAGTGGGGATCGGGCAGACTTCTTCGCAGACGGCGCAGTTGGCGTCCTCCCATTCGTCGAGCCCGTCCCTGAACCGTGCCCAGCCGACCCACGGTATGCAGGCGTTGCGGTTGAACCGCGCCTTGCCGAGCGCGAGGTGCTTCTTCTCGTCGAGCGTGAGCGCCTTGATGGCCTGCGACGGGCAGACCTGCCCGCAGAGCGTGCAGTTTCGATCGCAGTACCCCAGCCGAGGGACGAGCTGCGGCGTCCACATTCCCTCGAGGCCGCTCTCGAACCAGACAGGCTGCAGGCCGTTAGTCTTTCACACTCGCATGCACTCGCTGCAGCGGACGCAGCGAGCGAGGAACTCAGCTTCGTCCCGAGCGCCCGGCGGGCGTATTAAGCTGGCCGGCTCGCCGCCCGAGCCGAGCCTGCGGGTGACGTTGACGCCCATCAGCGGCACGGAGGCAATGCCGGCCGCCGCCGAAGCTATCAGCCCGCGACGGGTTACATCGACCGGAACGTGCTGCCCGGCCGGCTGCTCCCTGCCGAACGTGATCGCGCCGGTTGGGCAGACGGCCTGACAAGTCATGCACAGTATGCATTCGCCGGCTTTCGTGCTGCGTCCGTCCGCGCTGATCGCGCCCATCGGGCAGGCCCGCACGCACTTGCCGCATTCGATGCACTCGTCCGAGACGCTCCGCTTGAAAATGCTCCAGCCGGAGCTCAACGAGAGCATCGCGCCCAGCGGGCAGATGTTGCGGCACCAGTATCGGCTGAAGACCCTCCCGAACAGGACTATCGCCAGCAGCATGAGTGCAAAGAGCCAGTGCGCGACGTACGACGGCTGCTGATTGACGTGCAGGATCGCCCGGAGCGCGCCGTGGACGGGATCGGTCACGTAATGGACGGCCGGAATACCCCGCAGCATGCCGAAGAGGCCGTCGGTTAGCCGTGTGAGGTAAGGATGCCCCGCGAGGATACAACTTCTCGGCGCTATGCTGAGCGGATCGAGCCAGCCCGACATCTGAACGCCCAGCAATGCGGCCAGCAGGATAACGATCAGGAGATATATCTTGAGCCTGCGGCCGTCGTAGAGCTTCACCTTGGTGGACTTGCGCGCTGCGGCGCAGATCTTGTCGGTGATGTCGAGCGTAGTCCCGAGCGGGCAGACCCAGGAGCAGAAGAAGCGGCCGAGCAGCACAGCGGCCGCGAGCATTATGAGAGCCGGCAGGTATCGGACGACGTGGCTGCCAAGCGGAGCGAAGTCGCCGCCGGTGATGCCGTCGCGGATTTCGTCTGAAGCGAGGAACGTTGCAGCCGCGCCCAGCGGGCTGAGGCGCGGGAAGAGGTCGGCCGGCACGGGCCTTTTCACCAATCGTGCGAAGGTGTCGGCATCCTCGGGGAACTCCGCGATCCGCGCCGCCTGGAAGACCAGGACGATGAAGAGGATGAACGCGAATGCCTGGACGGCGCGTCGAGTATTCCTCACGATGGGGTCTCCGGCAGGATTGTGACAGTTGAGCAGTTGAGCTATTGAAATCTACAAGGGAGCCCTTTTCTTCTCCTATTCAACTTTCTCCTGCTCCACTTTCCCATCTCAGATAGACAGGCTCTTACTCGATGACTCGGTTCTTGCCGTCAACTCTCACGGTCTTGGGCTGCCATTCTGCCGCCTCGGCTTCTGCCATCATTGTGAAGGCCATGACGATGATCGTGTCGCCGATCTCGCCGAGCCTTGCGGCGGCGCCTTTGAGCCGTATCTCGCCGCTGCCGGCTTCGCCCTCGATGAGGTACGTCCACAGCCGGGAGCCGTTGTTGCAGTTGACCACGAGCACTTTTTCGTTCGGGAGCATCCCCGCGGCCTGTATTAGATCGCTCGGCACGAGCAGGCTGCCCTCATAATTGAGGTCGCTGCCGGTGACTACAGCGCGGTGGATTTTTGATTTCAGCATCTCGACCAGCATCTATTCATCTCCAAGAATTGCGTTGTCGATCAAACGCGTAGAGCCTATTCGGACCGCCAACGCGGCGACGGCACGATCCTCGATCACACTGACCGGCTGAAGCGTGTCGGGATGGACAACGGCCACGTAGTCGATCGTTGCAGATTTGACGTTGTTGATGTGATTCCGCATTGCGGCTACAAGTTCGCTGGAGCGCCGCTCGCCCTGCTTGAGACGCTTTTTCGCAATGGCAAGGGCTTGGCTCAGGCAGAGCGCGTCGCTGCGTTCCTCCTGCGAGAGGTAATTGTTTCGCGAGCTCATCGCGATGCCGTCGGGTTCGCGGACGATCGGGCACATGACTACTTCGACCGGCACGTTCAGGTCGCGAACCATCCGGCGTATGACGACGCACTGCTGGTAATCCTTCTGCCCGAAGTATGCTCGGCACGGGCCGACGACGTTGAACAGCTTCGCAACGACGGTCAGGACGCCCTTGAAATGCGTCGGTCGGAACGCGCCGCAGAGCACCTCGGTGAGGACGGATTGCTCGACGAACGTGCATGCACCGGGCTCGTACATCTCGCGCGCCGTGGGAGCGAATACGGCGTCTGCATCGACCCCCAAACAGCTATCGAGATCGCCGCTGAGATCGCGCGGATACTCTTCAATATCCTCGCCAGGCCCGAACTGCGTGGGATTGACGAAGATGCTGACGACGAGACGATCATTCTCGCCCCGGGCGCGTCTCATCAGCGAGATGTGGCCTTCGTGCAAGGCTCCCATCGTGGGGACGAAGCCCACGCTCATGCCGCCGGCCCGGGCACCATCGCAGTACTCGCGCATCGCCGCGCACGTCTTGAAAACCTCAGGTGTGGCCATCTGCCGTCCGTTCCGTCAGATCAGTGTCCAGTGTCCAGTTTACTGTTTACTGATTACTCCTTCGTCGGCACGTAGTATTGCACCTTCTCCTCGATGCGTTCGAGCTGGCGGATGAGATGATCGACGTTCACCTTGTCGGTTGTGAAGTCGACGCCATTGGTATTGATCACCAGCAGCGGTGCGTCGGAGTAGTCGAAGAAGTAACTGTCGTATGCCTCGACGACCTGCCTGATGTAGTCGCGGGTCATCGGTTCTTCGTAGGCGTATCCGCGCCTCCGAATGCGCGTTATGAGCACGTCGGGGTGAGCCTGGAGGAGAATGACGAGATCCGGCTGCGGCACCTTCGCCGCGAGCAGCGGCTGTAGCGTGTTGTAGAGCCCGAACTCGTCGTGGTTCAGGTTCAGCCGGGCGAAAATGCGGTCTTTCTCGAACATGTAGTCCGCGATGGTCAGCTTGTGGAAGAGATCGCGCTGGGCTATCCGCGCCTGCTGCTTATATCGCGAGACGAGAAAGAATATCTGCGCCTGGAAGGCGTAGGTCTCCTGATCGAGATAGAACTTCTCGAGGAAGGGATTCTCTTCGACCTGCTCGAGGATCAGCCTCGCATTAAGCCGCTCGGCGAGGATGCGCGCAAGGCTGGTCTTCCCCACGCCGATCGGTCCCTCGAGCGCGACGTAGCTGTAATCATCGAGCCGGCTCATTCTTCCTCGACCTCGAAAATCCTCAAATCGACAGGCGGGGCGAAGCGGTCGCCGTCTTTGCCGTCATAGTACCACGTCAGGCGGTCGTTCAATTGCCCGTTCACGTCGAAGAAGCCCGCGCAGAGGGCCGAATTGCTCTCGTCACGGTCGTAGAAGGCATCGTCCTTGTCGATGCGGTCGTTGTAGACGATGAAATCGGGGAGCAGGTCGAACTTGTGGTTCTCGCCGATTGCGGTGCCGTAAAAGAACCCCGACTGGATGTAGATGTACCGCTTCGGGTTATCGGGATTCGGATAGACCATTACGAAACCGAGCTTGGGGCCTCTGAAGACCTTCTTGCCGACGGTGAACTTGCCGCGCTCGATCTTGATGGGGAGCTTGGGCGCAAGCTCGGCTATGATGCTGTTGGTCTCGATCGAGCCGAACAGTATCAGGTTGCAGTTCTTCCGCTGCTCGTCGGTGACCTTCTTGTCCTTGACGATGGTGAGGAGGTCTCTGAAGCCGCTGGTGAAGTTGGCCCAGTCTCTTGCAGCGTACTTGGCGATGTTCTTGATACGTTTGTCTTCGCGCAGGTCGCCTTTCGATCCCCAGACGAAGATGAATCTGGAGTTGTAGGCCTCCTTGGCGGGCCCGCAGATATCGGGGTTCTTTCTCAGCCCCGTCGGCGGCGCGGGCAGTTGGCCCATCGAAATTCGCCAGCCACCGTCGCCCGAGGCCATAACGTCCATCGCCTTGCCGTTGCAGGTTACCTTGGGGCGCTCACCGGCCGGCAGGAGCCTTGCCGGCGGATAGAACGACATCGAGGCGACGTTCGAGGTCTTCATCTCGATGATGCCCTCGTCGGTGATCTGCGCGTCGACGCTCGCGGGCTCGCCGCAGCGGATGAACTCGTCGATGCGCGTCCAGTATGCCTTTCGATAGCGCAGCGACCAGGTCTTGTATGAGACGCGCCGGGGCGCCTTGGGCCGGCTGTGCTTGTTCATCCACTGAAAGACGCCGTCATCGCCGAGGACCACGTCGGCTATCCAGTGGTCTTCGCCAGCGAGTGGGCGGGTCTCGAAATCGAACCCGAGCGCCTTGAACTGCACCGCGGCGCTGAGGGATTGCTGCGGCTTGACTAAGCTGTCCCTCGTGCCGAAATAGCACAAGACGGGCAGGTTGCGGAAGTTCTCGAACATACCGCTTGCGAATTCCATATCGATCAGGTGCCGCTTGAAGGGCTTGATCCGGTCGCGGGTGTGTCCGTGCCAGAGGTACCAGTCGTTGCGGGCGGACAGCGCGACGACCCCGGCGAACTGGTCAGGATAGTGTGCGGCAACCGTCCAGGCTCCCATTCCGCCCATCGAGTAGCCCAGCAGAAAGACGCGATCTTCGTCGACCTTCCAGCGCTTCTTTGCAAGCTGCAAGACGTGCATCACGTCAAGCTCGCCGACGCTCTGGAAGTCAGTGTTGCTGCGTGCAAAGGGGGCGACCATCAGGTATCCGTGCTTCTCGCATCCGTCCAGCAGCCCCTGTGGGGGGAGTATCCAGTTGATCTTGTTGAGGTCCGGCGCATAGCCGTGCAGATAGACGATGAGCGGCATCGGCTTCGTGCCGTTGTAGCTTCGCGGCACCCAGGCGTAATAGGGTTGCACCACGTCGTCGATCTTCGAGACGTATGCGTATTCGATCTGCCCGTGGACCGGGCGTTTGGGTTTTCTGCCGGCTTCCAGCTCGTCGAGGTGATCGCAAGCTTCAGTAACTTCGTCGATGATGCGAGAGGTCAGTTTCTCGACCATACCCCTGTTGAGCACGGGCTGCTCGAGCTGATCGTGCAGGTCGGTGAGCAGCACCACGGATTCTTCCAGCTTAAGCTCGATGTAAGCGAGATTCTCGTCCGTATAGAGCGAGCCGTCGTCCAGGCCCTTGTCGTGGAACTTCTTAACTCGCTTGAGCAGCTTGTTGCCGTAGTCTTCAACGCCGGTTGGCGAAAAGAACTTGCGTTCGATTCTTCCAACGCTGCGCCGGTCGAGGAGAAACTCAGCCCGGACATGATAGTAAGGCTCATTCCAGGTTCGTCTGAGCTTCCACCTGATCGCGGGCGGATTATTCTGGCCGGACATCGCCTGCGGCGTGAGGGCGACCGGATCGAATTTCTGGAGCCGTTCGCCTTCAGTATCGAAGACTGCGACCTCAGCCTGGAGTTCGCCCTCGAAGACCGGCCGGCCCGATTTGATGGTGAAAGCCAGATTGGAGACCTGCCCGGGCTCGACGAACTCAGGCGTCGCGCGGCGGTTCATTCGGCGGTCCCGTTTCGGCTCCTGCACGCGCATGTCGATGCACTTCACCAGCCAGCCGGCGGCGTCTTGTTTCGTCTCAGGTTTGACGGGCAACTGTATCAGCACCGGTGCGGGCGGAGGCGGTACGCCGGGAGCCGGCGGCGGGCCGTGAGCCGCGTCAATCTTCATCTGCATCTGCATCAGGCACTGCCGGTCCATCGAGCCGAGCTTGACCAGCAGCGGCAGCGGATTCGTGTTCTTGAAATCAATCAGCCGCCCGGCCTGACCGACTCCGCTGAGCTGTTCGGTGCGCTTGCCTTCCAGCGCGAGGCTGCCGCCCAGCCAGGCCTGCATCTCGGCCCAGTATGCGCAGATCAGCCGGTATCGGCCCGGCTTCTCCGGCTGTATGCGGCAGAAGAGGTAGAAGACGACGTCGGATTGTTTCGGGCAGGCTTCGGCCAGGTTCACGTAGCCGCCGGGGTCCATCAGGGGCGTCCACTTGATCCTGCTGTCGCCGGCAACGGCTTCGCCCTCGGTCGGCGTTATGCCGGCTTCGCCACCGAATGCGGCAAGGTAGTCTTTGCCGAAATCCTCTGCCTTCGACGCGGGGATGGGTTCGGAGATCAGCCATGTGGTGATGCTGTTGCGCGGGCCGAGCCGGCAGGGCATCCAGGTGTTTTCTTCACCGGCCGCAACCACCACGGCCGGCAGCACTATCAGCAGGAAGACGAGTCGTTTCAAGGTCATTCTCCACCAATGTCGAAGCCTGCACTGAGAAAGCAGGTCGGTTAATGTGCGAGCTTAGCAACCCTGCCTGCCGGCAGGCAGGCGCTCGCCGGCAGCCCGCATTATATGCCCAACAGTGCCGAAGTTCAAGCTCTGGCCCCACGTGGCCCTAGGGCCATGTTGCCGTGGGCTATTCTATTTCGCCCCTGACGGGGCTGCAAACAAG
>JAUWKK010000029.1 GCA_030614245.1 Planctomycetota bacterium
AGGCTGCTCCACAAAGACTGGACCAGGGCACGTTCTTGGCTGATCTCAAAACGCTCACAGCGCGGCCTCACAGACTTGCCGGCCGTCCGGACGGCAGCCGGGCGGCCAGCGAATACGTCGAGCGGCGCCTCAAAGAGATCGGCCTGCGGGAGATATACGTCCAGGAGTTCCCCCTCGTCCAGCCTCGCATGACGGAATGCGAACTGGTATGTGGGGCAGGCTTTCAGCCTGCCAATGCAATGAATCAGCAGCCTGGAAAGGCTGCTCCACACCGGCGCTACGCGATTCACGCCATGCGGCCCAATATTCTACAGGCATCTGTCACCCCTGCCGAGGGGCTCCCTGGTGAGACGATCTATCTGGGGCGCGGCGAAGCGAAGGACTACGCAGACCGCCTGGCGGATGGGAAGATCGCCGTCTTCGACTTCGACTGTGCGGACAACTGGCTGAAGGCTTTCGCTTTCGGGGCGAAGGCTGTCTTGTTCATCGAGCAGGACGGTGGGGCGGCCAACGCCTGGCATCATGTGAATGTGCCGGCGAATCTGCCGCGCTTTTACGTGTCCGCCAAGGTGGCCGGCAATCTGGAGATCAAGAAGCGGCCGCGACAGGTGCGGCTCTTTGCCGCGTGCCGGTGGGAACTGCTCCGCGGGCGCAACGTCATTGGCATCATTCGCGGCTCGACTCCTGACAGCAACAAGGGCGCGGCTGAGGCGGTTGTTCTGGCCGCGCCCCTCGACAGCCTGTCGGAGGTGCCGGAGTTGTCGCCCGGCGCCCGAGATGCCGGCAACTGCGCCGCTTTGCTCCAGATCGCACAGCACTTGTCTCAATCTCGCCAACAAGAGCGCGATGTTGTTGTGGCATTCCTGGATGGCCAGGCCCAGTGCCACGCAGGAGCGAGGGCGTTTTACGGGGCATTATACCGCAGAGTGAAGCAGCATGACCTTGCAGATCACTCTATTGATGATCGGCTCCGGATGTCCAAAGAGGAAAAAGATCACGTACGCGCAATACTTGATGTGCTGATGCAGCCGAACATCTTCAGCCCGGACGTTATGGCGATGCGAAAACGTGGCGACGCCATGCGGATGCTCAGCAGCGAGACGAGGCGCCTGGGGAACCAGGTAATGCAATCGCTCGGGCCGATGCGGGTCGAGTTCGCCAAACTCCAATCCAGCGCGAATACCCCGGAAGCGAAACGCAGGCTTCAGGAACTCAAGCCCGACGGCCCCGCGCTGGGGCTGATCGACGAACTCGAAGTGGAAGACCTCTGCTGGAACACGATCCTCCGAATGATCAACAAAGACGAGGAAATCAACGACAAGAAGAGATACGAAGCGTACGCTGCGTTGCTGATCTCCGACAAGAATTCTCAGCGTCAGCAACTCAAACGCGAGCTCTTCGTGGCCAGGGCGGCTTGCTCGGCCAAGCTGGCCATCGAGCAGGCCAGGGCGAACTGCAAGAAGCGCCTGGACGAACTGGACATCGCAAGCAAAGAAGCCAATCAGGCCAGGGCGCTGCTCGAAGCCGTCGGTCGGGCTCGCGACAAGATCGTACTGCATATCAGCATCAACCTCGGAGATGCAAACCCGCGGTGGAGCTTCATTCACGGCGATGATTCCACCCCGACGCTCACTTTTGACGCGGAGGGGCTGTACGCGAGGATATTCAAGGCCATCAGGCAGACGCATGAAGTACTCAGAGACCAAACGCCGACTTTCGACGTCCGCCCCGTTTCGGCGCTCTATTCATCGCGGATGTTTGCACCCGGGCAGTTCGTCGACAGCAGCGCGGCTCCGCGAATGTTCAGGATGTTCAACCTGTCAATCATGACCGTCATGGACCCGTTCTCCCGACAGGGCCAGCCCTGTGACACGCTTGATGCCCTGAATGCGGAAACGATGTTCATTCAGACTCGGGGGGCGGCAGTCCTGCTCCGTGCGCTATTGAACCATCCAGGGCTCAGCCGTGATTATCCGTACGGGGTCGCCGGCTCAGTAGTGTATGACGAAGCTCGCTGGTCAGGCGTCAAGAGCAGCGGCCACGTAGTGAAGCAGAGCGATGTAGGCGATCCGATGCGGGCCGCGTCCGTCCCGGGGGCGGTGGTTGCCGTCGTTCCCAACGTCACCGGAGCGTGGGAAGACTGCACGGTCGAAAAGGCTCCTCCGGGATTCAACCAGTCGATACGTGCGATGACCCAGTCGAACGGCATCTTCGAGATGGCACCGGTCATCGCAGTGTGGGGCCAGCCCCAGTCGAAATACTTCATTGCCACGTTCGGCGAATGTGGGGCAGGCTTTCAGCCTGCCAATGCAATGAATCAGCAGCCTGGAAAGGCTGCTCCACACAGTCGAGGCATCATCGAGAACGTAACGGTAGAGAATTCACTGCTGATTCCGGGCACCCTCAGAAACACGGCTCGGGTGCATAGCAGGACGGTCGTCGGCTACGGTTATGACCGCTGGAAGGTACCGACAACCGTGATGCGGGCCATCTCCACGGCAAAGTTCCGGGCAGACCGGCATCTGCTCTGCGAATCGGATAACATTCTGACACTCTATGCGCCATTCGATGCCCGCGCCGCCAAGCTGTTCAACCCGTATGGCATGGCGCTCCTGAACAACACCAGCACCAAGGAGCTCTACCAGGGCCAGGGTGTTCCGGTGGGCGAAGCCTTTTCACATCCGGTCACTTTCCGCGAGACGGCGAAAGACTTGTACACTCTAAACGATTACCGCCTGAGACTTCTGCGCGACAACCGGATCGGGCAACCATCACTCGAGGTGCTGCACGGGCGAGCCGCCGACATCCGCGCGGACGCTGAAAGCCTGGAAGTCAAGTCAGCGGACAGGTACTACGGCATGCTCGCGGCCTCTGCGGCGTTCTCCCGCCGCGTCTACAAGCCGCTCGTCGCCGTGATGAACGACCTCGTCAAGGCCGTAGTGCTCCTGCTCCTGCTGGCCATCCCCTTTGCGTACGCATTGGAACGGCTGCTGATCGGGACGCCGCGGATATATCGCCGGATCGGTTGGTTCACGGTGTTCTTCCTGATTACTTTCGGCGTGCTGTATGCAGTGAACCCCGCGTTCAAGCTGGCCGCTATGCCGATCATCATCTTTCTTGCGTTCGCCATCATTCTGCTGAGTTCCCTGGTCATGTTCATCATGTTCCGCAAGCTTCGGGCCGAGATGAAGAAAATGCAGGGCCTCGGCGCAGCCGCGCACAGTGCGGACATCTCGCGGCTCAGCACGATGATGGCGGCCGTGACGATGGGGATCAGCACGATGCGCCGGCGGCCGCTGCGCACGCTGCTGTCATCAATCACGATCGTCTTGCTGACCTTCACGATCCTCACCTTCGCCTCGTTCGGAAGCTCGTGGGGCAATCGCAAGACCTACTGGGGGCCGATGAGCGATGCACCACCGAGAATCATCGTTCGTTATCCCTTCTGGAATCCTATCCACAAGGGGATCGTTGACACCTTGCGCGGATTCCTCACCGACCGCGCGGACGTTGTGCCCCGATACTGGCTGTCTCCCCTCCCAGAAGACGTCAACCGCACTGTCCTGCCCGGCGAGAGCCTGGACATGCTGCTCGCGACGACCGACATCGAGCACATCGTCCCCGTCTCGGCGGCAATCGGGTTCGATGCCAGAGACATCAGCCGTCAGGATCGTCTGCGCAACTGCTTCGCGCCCAATGCCCGCCTCGACCTGCTCGAGACGAATGGTATCTTCCTGGCGGGTGTCGTGAGCCAGGCACTGGGCCTGGGCGAAGATTCCATCGGTAAGACGGAGATTCTTCTGGCCGGCCGCAGGTTAGTGTACGCGGGAGACATAGAGGACAGAGTCGCAGTCCAGAACATGCTCGATGGCTCAAGCATACTGCCTGTGGACTATGCCGCGTCTGCCGGCGGCGAAGCGGTCGAGATTGCCCAGCCGGCCGACCTCGAGACGATGGCCGAAACCGAGAGCGCCCAGTTCATCACCTACAATGTGGGCGGGGTGGTAGTGATCCCGGGACGTGTCGCCCGGAGCATGGGGGCCAAAGTACGATCTGTGTGCATCTATCCCAGGCGCCCGGGTGAAGTCGAGCTGATCGCCAACGACGTTGCGGCGGTCTCCGCCCTGCCCACGTACTTCGGGACACAAGGCGGCGTGTATCGCCTCTACTTCGCCACGTTGGTCAAAGCCAGCGGCTTGGGAGACCTGCTGATACCAGTGGCCCTGGGCGGCTTGATCGTGTTCGCCACCATGCTCGGCAGCATCACCGACCGGGAGCTGGAGATATACACTTTCAGTTCGCTCGGGTTGGCTCCTGTGCACATAGCGGGGCTTTCGTTTGCGGAAGCGTCGTTCTATGCGATTGTGGGGGGAATGGGTGGATACCTGCTGGGGCAGGCTGCCGTCAGCATCCTCGGGCTGCTCAGCCAGTACGGCCATTTCTCCGTGCCGTCGATGAACTTCAGCTCGACCAATGCCATCGTGACGATCTTCATTGTAATGTCCACCGTCGTGCTTGCGACCATATACCCGGCGGTGAAGGCGTCGCGTTCGGCAAATCCCGGCATTCAAAGAACCTGGAAGATCGCGGAACCCAAAGGCGACCTGCACGACCTCGTATTCCCCTTCACGGTGTCGGAGTATGACCTCACGGGCGTGGTCAGCTTCCTCGAAGAGCACTTCAACAACCTGAGAGATGCTTCGGTTGGGGACTTCGCGACGGAGGACTGCCGAGTCATTCGCCAGGCAGGCAATAACATGCTCGGTTTGCAGGCGCATGTGGCCCTGGCGCCGTTCGACTTAGGCATTGAACAGGACCTTTCGATCCTGAGCAGGCCCAGCGACGTGGAGGGAATCGATGAGGTTCGCGTCGTGATGAGGCGGACGAGCGGTGCCTATCGTGACTGGCGCCGCGCGAACCGTGTCTTCATCAACGAACTGAGAAAGCAGTTTCTGCTCTGGCGGGCCCTCGACCCCGAGGTAAGCGACGAATACCGGGAACGAACTCTCGCGAGGTTGAGCGAACTGCCCATCTATGAACCCGAGGACCCGGCTTTGGACCACCGGGGCGGAGCCGCGACAAGCAATTGATTGGAAACGCGCAATGGCAGCACGTAAGTTCGACAAAGAAGTTGAAGAATACCGAAGTCTGATGGAGGTGCCATCCGAGTTCGATGAGGGCTTCAATTGGACGTCGCTGGTGGGAGCGCTGTTCGTCGCCATGCTGATGGTCCCCGCAGGGATGTACTTGCAGTTGCTGGCGGGCTTCGGTTTGGGTCCCGCGGCCCAGTGGGTGACGGTGGTACTCTTCATCGAGGTAGCGCGGCGGGCGCATAAGAATCTGAAGCGAGCCGAGGTCTTCGTGCTCTTCTACATGGCATCGGCCGTGATGGCGCAGCCGTTCAGCGGACTGCTCTACAACCAGTTCTTCGCTCAGAGTCGCGCCGCGACAGGCCTGGGCATCTCCGAAACGCTGCCCCAGTGGTTCGCACCGACCGACCCGGACGTGCTGGCCCGACGGGACTTCTTCTGTTGGGCCTGGATGCCGGCTATCGGGCTGATCGTCTTCCAGACGGTCATGTCCCGGATCAACACGTCGTTGCTCAGTTACGGTCTCTTTCGTCTGGCCAGCGACGTGGAGAAACTGCCGTTTCCAATGGCCCCCGTTGGAGCGCAGGGGATAATGGCGCTCGTCGAGCACCAAGCCGAGGACTCGCCCGGCGGCCGCCCCGCCGAAAGCAGTTGGCGCTGGCGGGTTTTCAGCCTTGGCGGCCTGATGGGCATGGCCTTCGGGGCCGTCTACCTGGGATTGCCCACGATCAGCGCGGCCATCCTGGGGAAGCCCATCACGATTATACCGATCCCCTTCGTGGATTGGACGGATAAGACGTCGGAGTTCCTTCCAGCGGTCGCGACAGGGATGTGCCTGGATCTCGGACAGTTCATCGTCGGAATGGTCCTGCCGTTCTGGGCCATGTGTGGCAGCTTCCTGGGCTGGCTCTGCACGGCGATAGCCAACCCGATCCTCTATCATGTCGGAATCCTCAAGAGCTGGGAGGTCGGTGACGACACCGTCAAGACGCTGTTCAAGAACAACATCGACTTCTACTTCAGCTTCGGCATAGGCGTCGCAATAGCTCTGGCGATCGTGGGGTTCTGGCAGGTATTCAAAGGCATCCGAACCCGAAGAGCCGAAGTGAGGAAGCAGCGGCAAATGCGTGTTGCTGTAGACGGCCTGTCCGAACCGCCCGCCATGTCTGACATTCGCAAGGGACGGGGCGATATTCGCGGGGCTTATGTCATAGGCGCCTACGTGCTTACCGCAATGTCCTATATCCTGCTCAGCGGCTACCAGATCGACTGGCACCGCGGCGTTATGATCGTGTTGGTTTTCTTTGGGGTCTTCTACACGCCGCTGATCAGCTACGTCACCGCCCGAATGGAAGGTATGGCGGGACAGACCGTGCGGATACCCTATGTCCGCGAAGCGGCGTTCATGCTTTCAGGATACAGCGGCGGCGTCGAGGTCTGGTTCCTGCCGGTCCCCATCGCCAACTACGGCAGGCGGACCGTGTTCTGGCGCCAGGCGGAACTGACCGGCACACGTTTCCGGTCCATCTGGAAAGCCGACATCGTGCTGGTGCCCATCGTGCTGGCGTCGGCTGTCTTCTTCGCGCAGTTTATCTGGTCGCTCGGCCCGATCCCCGGCCCGGAATATCCCTTCGCCGAAAGGATGTGGGAATTGAACGCGGCGAACCAGTCCATCATCTACACGGCCACTCTCGGACGGTACAGCGCGTTTGAAGAGGCGTTCCGGCCCGTTTACCTGGGGGCCGGCGTCGGCGTCGGGCTTATCATGTTCGGCACTCTGGGCCTGCTCTCGGCTCCGTCGATGATGGCGTACGGGATGATACGAGGGCTGAATCTGACTTTGCCGCACGTCGTGCTCCCGCAGTTTATCGGCGCCCTGATCGGGCGCTACTACTTCCGGAGGAAGATGGGCCTGAAATGGCGGCAGTATGTGCCGGTTGTCGCCGCCGGATTCTTCTGCGGACAGGGATTGATTACCGTGTTCTCCGTTGGCGTTAATTTCCTGAGCAAAGCGGTAATCAAGACGCCTTTCTGACCCGCCTGCCTTCGGCAGGCCGGCCGGGTGCCGCGGTCAACGTCCAAGCTCTGCTTGAACGTGCCACCCTAACAGGAAACGTACATTTTAAGAAAGGCAACCACAGATGAACGCTGATGAACGCAGATCAGAAAGAACCAATATCTGTATGTAGCTGTGTTAATCTGTGTTTATCCGCGTTTTCATCCGTTTAAGAAAGGCAACCATAGATGAACGCCGACGAACGCTGATTATTAAGAATCCATATCTGTGTTTATCTGTGTTTATCCGCGGTTTCATCTTATGCCGGAAATCATCATCGAATGCAGGCGCTTGAGCAAGGTCTACCGCAAGGGCGGTCAGGAAGTACACGCCCTCTGGGAGATGAACCTCGACATCTATAAGGGCGAGTATCTCTCCGTTATGGGACCGAGCGGCTCGGGAAAGAGCACACTCTTCAATATGATCGGCGCGCTGGACAATCCGACCTCCGGCACCGTCAAGATCGGCGGCATAGACCTCACCCAGCAGTCGAGCAAGGAACTGGCATATATCCGCAATCGCCACATCGGGTACATCTTCCAGGCGTTCAACCTGATTGTTTCGCTGACGGCTCTGCGCAATGTGATGCTGCCTCTGCTGTTTTCGGGCCTGGATTCGAGACAAGCCTCCGAACGCGCCGCGGACGTCCTCTCAGAAGTGGGCCTCGGTGACAGGCTTCACCACAGGCCCAGTGAACTCTCCGGCGGACAGCAACAGCGCGTCGCAATCGCCCGGGCCCTCACGATGAACCCCACTATTCTTCTCGCCGATGAACCTACAGGTAACCTCGACCTGCACACCGGCGAAGAGATCATCAACCTCCTCCGCGTCTGCTGCGATAAGCACGGGACGACAGTCATGACAGCGACGCACGACCACAAGATGCTCGCCGCGTCAGACCGCATCCTCTGGATCCAAGACGGCGCCAAAGAGCGTCTCGAAGACCGCGCCGATGTCAACATCCGAGTTGGGAGGGTAGAATAGCAGGTTAGCTCCCGCCTGAAGCAGGCGGGTATGAAGACCGGCATGGGACAAAAGGCGTCTTGTGCCGGTCTTTACCCGCCTGCCCGCCGGCAGGCGGGTATCAGGGCCGACCATGCCATATCCGCCCGCCTATGGCGGGTTTATCCGCGGTTTCATCCATTCAAGAAAGGCAACCACAGATGAACGCTGATGAACGCTGATTATTAAGAATTGACATCTGTGTTTATCTGTGTTTATCCGCGGTCTCACAGTTGCTGGAAAGTAGCTAAGTTACACTAACAACTTGATTAGGAACATCGTTATGAAACAGGAACAGCAGGCGGAATGCCTGCCCGACAGTTTGTGGGCTGAGGCCCAGATAGAGCTGAGGGACCAGATCAGGGACTGGGTGGAGGCCGGCATCTGGCGGCAGAGCGGCGTCCCGTGGCGCGGCATTCACGACGAAGCCGACTGGGCCGCATGTTTTACTGACTACTACGCGCTGACGGGGGACGAATCGGTCAAACGGTTCCTGCTGGAACTTCGCGACCGTTTCCTCAACTGGGCCAAGGAAAACGAGTACGACGGCAACTCCATACACATCAAGCCATACCGTAGAAGCAACTGCGAGCCGGCGATACTCAAGAACATGCACCACGGCTTTTCCGCTGATGGCTCCGATTACACGTCCCATACGGGTGAACACTACACGAATTTCTGCTCCGCGCTCTTCGAGATGGACCCCAGCGACGAGATCGCCAGGGGGATCATCGAAGATGTGGCACATCACATCGGCAACTGGGTGGAGGGCATCCCGGAATGGTACGATTGGGACAGGCACATGTTCCGCAGCCACTGGCTGGGAACCGCGCACACCAGGGACTACCCGCCCTACGATTTTTCAGGCACGAAGGAAACCCGGATCGCATATCTGACACTGGTAGCCTACCGGGCTACGGGCGAGAAGCGGTACCTGGATTGGGCCAAGGACTACGCCGGGGGATGGGTGGAACGCATAATGCAGAGCGAGGGCCCCGTTCGGGCGGGCGGTCGCATTTCAGACCCGTCCACCAGCACCAAGGAACTGCGCTTGAAAGCCTTTGGCGACGCAAAATATTACAAGCCGGCTTCCACCAGGCCTCAACGGACAGCCAGTGCGGTTGAGCATCTCGGGTTCATTCTCAGCGTCTATGCCCTGGCGAAAGAGCCGCGGTACCTCGAGGCCGTGCGCCGGGCGATAGAGAAGATCGAGGCAGAAGACGGCAGCTTTGACGCTGCCATCGAGACAATGAAACAGTATCAGGCCGTTTCCGGTGATACGCGCTACCAGGACAAGATTGCCGACCACTAGGGCAAGATGATCGAAGAACTGGATTGTTACAGGCACATCCCGACGATGGTCACTTTGGAGTATACCGGTCCCAGAGCACGGGATTGTCGGCGGTTCTGGAGTTACCGCGACGCCGAGGGTAATGCGGTCGAATATACTTGTCCAGTGCACAGTTGGCGGCCTCCCAAGCCCTTCATCGAGGCATACGAAGTAACCGGAGATGTTAAGTATGCGGCACATTCGATGACGATGGCAGGCATCATGACCAACTTGGTGGCCGGGTCGTTCCGGGACGGCTGGGAGCACGGCTGCGCACATCGCCAGTTCGCACACGGGGCGGGATACGTGGCCATCGAAGTGCTGGCCAGGGCGACCGGCCTGGAGAAAGTGCGATACTTCAATGCCGACGGCGCTCCCGGGCTGGAAACCGGCATCGCGGTGCTTATCGACCCCAAATCGGCTGACGACGAGCTGACGCTACACATGTACAACGACTTGGAAGAGGCCAGGACCATCAGAGTCGGCGCCAAGGACCCGGAGAAGCAGGTTCGCGCCGTCACGGTACAGGGCGAGGCTGGCCGCACGGTTGACGGTCAAGCAATAGTGCAGCTCGAGCCCAAGCAGGGCACGCACGTGAGAATCACCTTGACGGTGTAGGAACCAGTAATCAGTTATCAGTAAGATAGGTCACTTGATACTTCTTTTCTTCCACTGGTCACTGGTCACTGGCCACTGGTCACTGTTTACTGGATACTTCTTGTCAGGAACGGTTCGCGAATGTGCCTAGCGTGTTTAGATTACCGCTGGTGGGTTGCGGCCGAACACTCAGTCCCCAGGCTGAGATCGTGTGTTCAGGCCGTATTCCTTCATCTTCTTGTCGAGCGTTGGGCGTGAGATGTCGAGGATGCGCGCAGCCTCGATCTTCTTGCCGTTGGCTTTGGCCAGTGCGCGGGCAATGATGTGCCGCTCGAGGCCGCTTACGGCCGCAGCCAGGCGCAAGTTCCCTCGAGATGACACCGTGTACTCTGCGTCCAACCGCGAGGGCACGGATGCAACGCCGTCGGGCAGGTCGTCGAGCTCGATAATGTCGCCATGTGTGAGGATAACGGCCCGCTCGATGACGTTCTGCAGCTCGCGGACGTTGCCGGGCCAGGGATACGTCGAGAGTGCGGACATCGCCTCGTCAGTGATGCCCTCGATGCGCTTGCCGGTCTCCTTCACGTACCGTTTGACGAAATGCCCGGCGAGTTCGGGGATATCGCCGGTGCGCCCGCGCAATGGCGGCACGTGCAACGGCACCACCGCCAGGCGATAATAGAGGTCCTGGCGAAACCTGCCGTCGGCCACCAGCTGCTTCAGGTCCTGGTTGGTCGCCGCTATCAGCCGCACGTCGGTCTGTATGGTCCGCGAGCCGCCGACGCGCTCGAAACACTTGCTCTCGACGACCCTCAGGAGCTTGCTCTGCAGGGCGAGCGGCACTTCGCCGACCTCATCGAGGAATAGCGTACCGCGGTTGGCGCGCGCGAACAGGCCGTGGCGTGTCTTGTGTGCGCCGGTGAAGGCGCCCCTTTCGTGGCCGAATAGCTCGCTATCGAGCAATGTATCGGGCACGGCGGCGCAGTTTATGCAGATAAAGGGCGCCCTCGAGCGCGGGCTTTCTTCGTGGATTGCGCGCGCTATCAGCTCCTTACCCGTGCCCGTCTCGCCGGTGATCAGCACGGTCGAGCCGCTTGCCGCCACCCTCTGCGTCTGGTCCAGGACGGCCTTGAGCTGCGGGCTGGAGCCGACGATAACGAATTTCTCGCTGATTCTGAACCGCAGTTCGCGGGTCTCGCGGCGTAGAGCACCGTGTGAGCGTGCATTTGCAATCGCCGTCGCCGCCTGACGTGCAACAGTAGTGAGCAGGCGGAGGTCTTCTTCGACAAACTGATGCGTCGGCCGGCAGGTATCGAGATACAGCACTCCGAAGCAGGTCTTCCGGCTGAGCAGCGGTACGCAGAGCATCGACCGAATGTTCTGTATCGAGACGCTGTCAGATCCGTCGAAACGCGGATCGACCATTGCATCGGCAGTGAGAACGGCCTTGCGCTCTCGGACGACCTGATCGAGGACAGTACGGCTGACGGGCAGGTCGCGCAGGGCCATATCGGCCTCGGCCGAGGCTCCCTTGCGGCGCCTGACGGCCACGGGCTTGAGAGCACTGCCCACGTCGTCGTAGAGCAGGATCACACCGCGGTCGGCGGGGAGAATCCTCAGCACCACCGACAATATGCGCTTGAGGAGCTGGTCGAGGTCGAGCACGGAATAGATCGCGTCGCTCACGTCGTAGAGAGCCTTGAGCTTTCGGTTGGCCTCGACCAGGTCATCGAGGGCGGGGACGTCGGCGCCATCCTCGGAAGCGGCGAGCGATAACACCGTATCGAGCGACGCCGTGGCGGCGGAGGCATCTTCGGAATAGACGATGGCGGGCCCAACGTCATCTTCGAGTGTATCGGCATCCTCGGGCGGGTCGTAAACCATCAGCACGGTGCCGATCAGCACGTGATCGCCCGGCTTGAGGACGCGGTCGGTGGACCTCCTGCCGTTTATGTAGATGCCGTTGCGGCTCCCGAGGTCGACGGCGACGTATTGATTGCCTCTGCGCTCGATGCGCGCGTGCTCCCGCGAGACGCGCTTGATACGCAATTGGATCGTATTAGTCGACGCCCGGCCGATGGTGGCCAGATCACCGAGCTCATACGAAGTGCCCTTCGCCGGGCCGCGCACTATCACCAGTCGTGGCATGAAAAGCTATCCTCGCTTCATCCGTTCAGCAACAGATGATACCATGACAATTACATATTTGAAGCTGAATTTATCTTCTTGTGAGCCGATTGCGTTGCCGTCTCATCTCCGGCAGGATCAACATGCCGGAGATGATTGAGACGGGCGGTGCTGGGAGTGACGCGGAGCGGAACCCCCGGTAAACGTGCGAAAAAGCGGAAGAGCCCCGTTGGGGCGGGCTTTCTCCGTGGGGCAGGCTTTCCAGCCTGCCAATACCCGGTACTACTCCGCCCCGTTGGGGCTGGGATTTTACTCGTCAACCTTACCCACGGCGTTGCCGCGGGCTTTCCTACTCCGCCCCTTACGGGGCTGCAAGCCGCCGCCGGGTGCCACGGTCAACCGTCCTCGGTTGGCTCCTCCTGAGGCGGGCAGGCGTGCCTCATCCACGTCCAAGCTCTGCTTCACGTGTCTACCCTGCCGATATTCTACGAACGGGCAAAATACATGCCCCATCTCGGCATCCAAACCATCTTATCTGTGTCTATTTGCGTTCATCTGCGGTTCCATCCCCGCTTCAAACGGCATCTCACTTCCCCCTCCTGAACGCTCTCCCTGAATCTGTTGACAACGGGGACGGGTGCAACACTCGTGCCTTTTGAGAGAAATACAACACCGACAATCATCTCAAGCCTGATAATACAAGGAAACAACAACACTTACGCCTGTGCAAGGTTGCCCTGTCAACTCCGCCGGAGCGACATCTTTGGCCGCATCGCGCGGCCTGAATCACCACCTGATGATGCTTTTTTTCTCATGTTGGACTGCCTCACAGAATCGCCGAGAATGTTCCTGACGAACGCGGGGACCTGCGGCCACGGAGGGAACTTCGGCGGCTGACCTGCAGGAAAAGTTGTAGATATACGGGAGACCGGAAAAGGCCTGATGGAATGGAGACGACCCCTGTTGCATCAACTCCTTACGGGTAAGATCAGCTCCCGTGTCCGTATCTCTCGCATTGAAGAATTCTTTGATCTTTGATATCCGGCGCTCGGATGCCGACGTCTGAACAAGGAGGCCACGATAGTGAAACGGATCTGCGTCGCAATTACAGTTCTCGTCTCGAGCATTGGCTTCACAGGTGCGACAGCCGAAGCGGCACCATTTCAGGCGGAGACCCCGGCGTCAGGCGTTTACCCCGGCCCGTCAGCCGTCTCCGGCTCAGACCCCGATACTTACAGCTCGATGAGAATCCGTCTGCGCGGCAATACAGTGATCGTCGAGATCACCCGTCCGGGCATACGCACGATCGCTCAGCTCAGGGCCAGGACCGTCGACATTGCTCTCCCGCTGATACGCGACAACGCCGATCTATCAGCAGTAGAGGTCTTCTCGAGCGCGCCAGGCAGCCCCAACGGCGTTACAAGAATCCGTACGAGCGACATCACCGCCTACCGCAAAGGCCGAATCAAACGCGCCGAACTGATCAAGCGGATATCGGTAAGCATCCCACGCCCCCGATCCGGCCGCCGCCAGCGCTGGGACGCCTGACCGCTCGTTTCCGCTCATCAGCGCCCAGCGGCGGGCGAGCGACAGTCATCCCTCGATCGAGCGCCGACTATC
>JAUWKK010000121.1 GCA_030614245.1 Planctomycetota bacterium
CAGCGACCAGTGATCAGAGATCAGTAACCAGTAAGAAGTTTACTGTGATAAGTAAGAAGTAATAGGTTTCTTGTCTTTCTGAGCTCTTCGAAGAATCTTTAGCATAACGACCCGCAAGTGGTGAAAGATGCTTCGCTCAGGCTCAGCATGACAGTGACCAGTGACCAGTGACCAGTGATCAGTGATCAGTGATCAGTAACCAGTAACCAGTAAGAAGTGAAGAGCAAAAACATGTCAAAGCTGAACGTTAACATCGACCTCGTCGCTCGGTTGCGCGAGATGCGCAAGACGACGTATCCCGACCTTGTCGAGGCCGCACGTATCGCCGAGGGCGCGGGCTGCTCCGGGATCACCGTCCACCTCAGGGGAGATCGGCGGCACATCCAGGACGAAGACCTGCCGGCACTCAAGAAGGTCGTCAAGACGCGCCTGACCCTCGAAATGGCGGTGACCGAAGAGATGAGCGCTATCGCCCTGGAATCTAAGCCGGATATGATCTCCCTCGTGCCCGAAGCACCTGGCGAAGTCACAACGCAGGGCGGGCTGGACGTGGCCGGCAACTTCGATGCCGTAAAAGCGTGTTTCGACCGCACGACCCCGGCCGGGGTACACCCCGGAGTGTTCATCGACCCCGACGAGAGGCAGATCGACGCATCGCTGCGCGCGGGCGCGAAGTCCGTCGAGCTCTGCACTGCGAACTACAGTGTGGTGCAGCCTTTCCAGGCTGCAGATCAATTGGCAGGCTCGAAAGCCTGCCCCACAGCAGAGGATGAGGACCGCGAGTTCGAGCTGATCGAGCAAGCTGCGGCTTACGCCCGGGAAAAGGGGCTGCTGGTCAACTTAGGCCACGGATTGACCCTCGAGAATACAGCTCGCCTGGCCGCTCTGCCGGGGATCGAGGACTTCAATATCGGCCATTCGATAATCACAAGGGCTGTCTTCGTCGGCCTGGAGAAGGCCGTCCTCGACATGCTGAGAGTTGTGGAAGGGGCACCGGAGGCGTAGATTTCAGTGTTCAGTATTCAGTAATCAGTGTTCAGTGATCAGTATTATGATTCTTCACTGCTTCCTGGTTACTTCTTCCTGTTTACTTCTTACTGGTAACTGACTAATGGAGCAACTCAAAGAATCGGCCGCATTCAAAGGCCCGAAGGGGCCGCTGGTGCTGGTGATAATGGACGGCGTCGGCCTGGGCAAGTATCCCGAAGGCGACATGGTGCTCGCCGCCACGACTCCGCACCTCGATTGGCTTCGCGAGAATGCCGTGTTCACTCAACTGCGCGCGCACGGCACGGCCGTGGGCCTGCCCAGCGATGCCGACATGGGCAACAGCGAGGTCGGGCACAATGCAATCGGCGCCGGCCGGGTATTCGATCAAGGAGCTTGTCTCGTCAACGAGGCAATCGAGAGCCGCTCGCTTTATGAAGGCGAGATATGGCAGAAGCTCATCGAGAACTGCCTGTCGAACGGCTCGACGCTCCATTTCATCGGGCTGCTCTCCGATGGCAACGTTCACAGCCACATCGATCATCTCGAGGCGCTGCTGAAGGAAACGAAGGCAGCCGGCATTCACGATGCCAGGGTGCACGTCCTGCTGGATGGCCGGGACGTCCCCTCGACTTCAGCCCTGGAATACGTCGATCGGCTCGAGGCGGCACTCGCCGAACTGAACGCCGACGGCTCCCTGAATTTCGCCATTGCATCCGGTGGCGGACGCATGCAGATCACAATGGACCGCTACGAGGCTAACTGGGATATGGTCAGCCGCGGATGGCAGACACACGTGAGGGGTGAAGGCGAACTCTTCGCTTCCGCACGAGCGGCTATCGAGACTTTGCGCGAGCGGAATCCCGACGTCCTCGATCAGGACCTGCCGCCGTTTGTGATCGCCGCCGACGGCGAGCCGGTCGGGCCGATCGTCGAGAATGACAGCGTCATCTTCTTCAATTTCCGAGGAGATCGCGCGATCGAGATCAGCCGCGCATTCGAGGAAGACGATTTCGACTGCTTCGCCCGCGGGCCGCGACTCAACGTTGAATACGCCGGAATGATGCAATACGACGGCGATGCCTTGATCCCGAAACAGTATCTCGTTGCACCGCCTCCCATCGACCGCACTATGGGCGAATATCTCGTCAACAGCGGCGTCAGACAGCTTGCAATCAGCGAGACCCAGAAATACGGGCACGTCACGTATTTCTTCAACGGCAACCGCTCCGGCAAGTTCGACGACGAGCAGGAGGAGTACATCGAGATTCGCTCTGATGTCGTCCCGTTCGAGGAACGTCCCGCGATGAAGGGTGCCGAGATAACAGACCGAGTTGTCAAGGCTATTCGCGAGGAAGACTTCCGCTTCATTCGCCTGAACTATCCCAATGGCGACATGGTGGGCCACACTGGCGTGCTGCAAGCGGTCGAGATCGGGGTAGAGCCCGTCGATCTCTGCTTGGGCCGGATAATACGGGCCGTCGAGGCCGCCGAGGGCATCCTAATCGTCTCGGCTGACCACGGAAACAGCGACGATATGTATGAGCGGGATAAGGCGGGTAACATTGTAGTTGACGAGAAGACAGGCCGGATAAGGACGAAGACAAGCCACTCGTTAAACCCCGTTCCGGCAATAGTTTACGATCCAACCGGCAGAGCCGGGGTCAGGCTTTCGGCCCATCAGAATCCCGGCATAAGCAGCCTCGCCGCAACTTGCATCAAGCTGCTCGGTTTCGAGCCGCCCGGAGACTACGACCCCAGTATCGTGGACGTCGGGTAGCCGGCGCGCATCTCACTCGATGAACACGAAGGCATACCAGTTCTGCTCTTCATCCTCGCTCCTGAGCGGATAGATCGGCAGGCCGAGGTTCTTCGCGGTCGTGAATGCGTCGATGCCGACCGAATGGAATGCGGGTCGTGCCTTCTTCGGGAAGCGGCAGGGTTCGCCGCTGAACCCCGCACACTCCTTGCACTGGGCGCAATCCGACATCGAAAAAGCGAAGTGAAAGCCGTCCAGGTAGGCACGCCGCTCGATGTCGTACGAAATCTCCTGGTTCAGCCGCTTGTCGTGCGAGTGGATAATGATGCCGTACTCGTAGTGCCTGAGAATCCTCTCGTATTCGAACACGGACGGCACTCCCGGCCTGCTCGGGCAAGTGTGCGCGTGGCCCCAGTCACCGGAGCCGAACATGCACTTCAGGAGCGTCCGCGGATCGAAGACGATCTGAGCCACGGGGACCACGAGCGCATCGGCAGCGCCCATCTCCTGCGCGAGAGCGATATAAGATTCGATGGCGGGAGATGGGGTGGTCATCATGCCTCCGGCGGGAACCATCCCCGGAGCGTTGACTTGAGTTTCAGAAAGGCCGGGTCATGGCAGCGGTCAAGGCTGACTCTCTCTGCGAGTTGGAGGAACAGGGCTGCCGACTTGCGCTTCCTGACGGTTCTCAATGCTTTGAGATAGGCGTTCTTGGGGTCTGGGGGCTTCTGGCTGCCGCGCAGGAGATCCCCCTGCTCCAGCAGCCATTCCCTGAGGGCGGGCTGCCTGTCGGCCCATCCCAATATAGTGTCAACGTGCGGCGAATCGCTCCATATCCAGGCTTCCACTTCGGGATCAAAGATGCCCGCCGCCGCCCGACGGCCCCAGCCTGACGTCTCGAGCTTCGCCTCCATTTCCGCTTCGACTGCCTCCCGGGGCCGGTCGTCTCTTCCCGAGCCATGCAGATCGAACGTGAGCAGCGCGTGGGAATGTGTATTGATGAATGTCTTCAGCAACTTCTCGCCCCTGGCACGACTGCCGCCGTCTCTGCCCGTATTCCTGTAGACGTCGAAGGTTATCGGGCGAATGCCGAGTGCGAGGTGGCGCGAAAGGATGCCTCTGACGGCGTTCTCTGCGTCTATGTCGGCGACCGAGACGACGAGGTCCTTCATTGACAAACTCTCAGCCCAGAACTCCCGCAGCAAATAGAGTCCCGAGGTCGGTCTCACCACGCCAGTCCCTCAGTTTGGGGTGCTCGTCGCCTGAGACGATATCGGTGCCTCCGCTGTCGGTCTTTGCGAAGCAGAGCACCGTGTCCGGCTCGGCTATTCCGAGGATGATCGGCGAGTGGGTCGCCAGCAGGACTTGTGCCTCGTAGACCGACGAAAGAGACTGGAAGACCATTTCGACTGCCTTGGGATGAATGCCGTTCTCCGGCTCCTCAATGAGGCATGTGCCCGTGAAATCTGGCAGATAAGCCGGCAGCGTGAGCGCGAGGATCCTGAGAGTCCCGTCAGAAGCCATCCAAGAGGGCACTTGGAGATCACCAGAATAGTGGATCACAAGATAACGGGAGTTGTCTTCAGGACGTCCCTCAGTGGTGATGTCCTTGATATCCGGGAGCGCCGTCTGCAAGTGTGCTATCCATTCCCTGAAACGTTCCGGTGAATCGTCTTTCAGCTTCTGGATCACCCACGGGATGTTCGAGCCGTCCGGCTTGAATCGACGTGCCTGGCCCGACGGGCTCGGCTTTCGAATCTCCTGGCTGTCCAGGATCAGTTGCTGAATCCCATTTGTCAGCAGGCTCTTCAACCATGTGGTCACGGGGAAGTTCGTCTCGTCATCGGGCAGGTTCCCAAGAGTTGACTTCAGGGGGCCCAATCTGAATGTGGGCGCGTAGCCTTTGCCCGATTCCGGATAGAAATTATCGTTGCCATCCCGTATCTTATTGATGACCGTGAAGATGCCTTTCTTCCTGCTAGGCGTCAAGAGAGCCTTGCGCGGAGCTACGACTTCAGGGAACAGAGATTTTTGCACCACAGCCGGCGGCGCATTCTTTTTGAGCAATGCTCTCTCAGCAAGAATCTGCACTTCTCCGGTGTCGCGCTCAATGCCAATAGCGACCTCGTAGCGGATTCTATCGCAGTTCTTGTGACTGGTCTTCTGTCGCAGTTCCGGGGGAATTGCCGCCTCGATAGCCAGTTCAAAGCGGTCCCCGGTTCGTGCCCAGACCAAGTCCCGGAAGTTCGCTGTCCGTTCGCCTGTCGCCGCTTCGAGTCCGTCGGAAACAAGTCGCCCCAGGAACGCCACGACGTCGAGAAAGGTGGTCTTGCCGCTTGCATTCGGCCCCACGAGCACATGAAAAGGCCCCATCGTCTGGCTGATGCTCTTCAAGCACCGGTAGTTCAGAGCTTCGATGAGGCTGATCACAGTCTTCGCTCCGAATCAGCGATTCAAGAGTTGTCCAAGTTCCTCCCGCCGCCCCGCATTCAGCCTCTCGGCCAGGCAAGGATTTCGAGGGCGGTGAGCTCGAGGAAACGCTGCGAAGCGGCAGAGCGTATGATTGCGACGGTGTCGGCTCCGCGTGCGGTGCCGCCGACTGCGATCACTTCTTCGCCCTCGGGTATCAGGCCGGCGTCGCAGGCTTCCATTACTATCTCGACGGCCACCTTGACGCCCTGCCCGAAGCGGCGGAGCGTCTGCATTATGATGAGCGTGGGATAGCTGCCGCCGAACTCCTGGGCGAAATTCGTCTCGATGGAGTGTGTGAGGATCGTGCCGGTATAGACCTTCGCTCCCATAGACCAAAGCTTCTCGACCGTCTCAGCGGAGCATTCCATCCCGCCAGGGCTCTTGAAGCCGGCCGAATGGGTGACGCAGACGAGATTGACTTCCGGGCCGCCGGCATCCCTGCCCGCCTGAGCGTGCCCGAAGCGCTCGGCGAAGGCAAGACCGGTGCCGCCGCCGGTAGTGGCGACGACTACGTGCCTGTAGCCTTCGGCAATCACAGCTTCGACGATATCAAGACAGGCCTGGGTGTTTTGAGGCCCGGCCTTGTCGAAACATGCTACCTGACGGAGACGCGCATTGGGCACGTCCATAACTTATACCTCCGCTCATTGTGCTGTGGGTATAATGTGCAGAGCGAAAGCAGGCGTATCAACGCTTCTTCTTATGCCGATTGGCGCGAGCGCGCTTCTTCCGCTTGTGCTTGTTTATCTTCGATTTCCTTCGTTTGCGTCCACAGGGCACGAATGTGCTTCCTCCGCGTGCGGCAACTCGTTAATCGTTATTTCTAACGATTGTACCCTTTCTGGGCTTGTTGTCAAGTACTTAGCATCTTGATTCAGGTTCAGGTGAGGTACATACTGCCCCCTGGGATCCGTCTTCAATGCACGGGTCCGGGTGTTCTGGGAAATGTGGGGCAGGCTTTCAGCCCTCCGTAGGCGGGCAGGCCTGCCAATGCAATCAATCAGCAGCCTGGAAAGGCTGCTCCACATCTTGAGAAAACTGTGCCGCCCGGCTATCCATCTCCCTGGGAGCCCGCGCCTGATTCCTCGCCGATTCGGTTTTCTGGCGGCCCCTCGATATGAACTGTCGTCGTCGGGAAGGCTATCGAGAGCCCCATCCCGTCGAGCATACGCATGATCGCAAGGTTGATACGCTCCTTCGTCGCGAGGTGCGTGTCCCATTCGGTTGACTTCGTGAAATAGTACACGAACACATTGAGGCTCGAATCGCCGAACTCTGTGAAGCGTACGAGGATGAACCCCTTGTGTACGCCATCGTCGTTCTCGATGACATCGCGAATGCCGGCGACGGCTTTCTCCATCTGATCGGCGGTGGTATCGTAGGTGACGCCGACGACCTGCTTGACGCGCCTCTTGGGCATGCTGGACCAGTTGTCGATGGTGGCAGATGCGACGGTCTTGTGGGGAACAGAGACCAGGGTGGCGGGCCACGTGCGAATGCGCGTCGAGCGGAAGCCGATCTGCTCGACTATGCCCTCGATGTCGCCGATCTTGATCCAGTCGCCCGTCGAGAATGGCCGGTCGATAAAGATTACTATCGAGCCGAAGAAATTGCCGAGTGTATCCTGAAGCGCGAGAGCGACGGCCAGGCCGCCGACACCCAGCCCGGCGAGAAGGCCCGTTACGCTGTAGCCGAGAAGCTGCACCACCCACACGAAGCCGATAACCGCAATGGATACCTTGAGCGCCTTCCGCATCACCGGCACAAGCTGGTCGTCCAGCTTCGAATCCGTCCGCGACGACAGCTTCATAAGGTAATGGTGCGCGACGTCAACAATCCGGAAGAGGAACCAGATCACGTCGGATGCCACGAGGACCTTCAGGGTGGCATTGACGAACTCCCGAACGTTCGGCGATACCGGCAGGGGCAAGACAGCGAAAGCCCCGCAGAATCCCAGCAACAGCAGCAGCCAGCCGAAGGGCTTGCTGCCGGCAGCGCCCAGCAGATTGTCGAAATTATAAGGCGTCTTCTCCAACAGCGGGATCAGCTTCCTGTCGAATACGAAATCCGATATCTTCTTGAGAACCAAGCCGACGAGAATGCAGAAGAACGACACCACGAACTGCCACACGGCGACACCGAGGACCTTGAACTGCAACCATTCAGGGGAATAATTTCCCACCTTTCGGCTGAATTCCGGCATCAGGGTATCTGATTCGGCCGCCTCTGCTGGATATGCATACAACGCGCACAGTGCCATGGCCGCAATGATGACGCTGAGAAGCAATTTGCGGCCAGTAAGCTCATTTCCGGATGGCATTGGATATTTCTCCGTTGGGTTCAGATATTCCACGGGCTGCGCAGATCGTACCGGTCGTCGATATACCCGAATCAGCGGCACAATGCAACCTTTCGGATGCGGAATCGCCCGAACTCTCAGGGGTTGTTGTCAAGTACTTACTAACAGGAGCGATATATGCTGAACATGCTGCCGCGAGCGGAGTGTTGTTTTCATGTCATTCTGAGGAGCGTAGCGACGAAGAATCTTTATCGAGACCAGCGTTTGA
>JAUWKK010000100.1 GCA_030614245.1 Planctomycetota bacterium
ATCACCCGGCCGCTTTCGATGTGCTGCGTGCGGCGCTGCTGGCGCCTGAACTGGGGCTGCTGTCGAGCGTGGATGAAATAGATGCTATCGGCCATCGCGTCGTCCACGGTGCAGAAGTCCTCGTGGATTCGACAATCATCGACGAACGTGTGATCGAGACGATCGAGGAGTGCAGCCCTCTGGCGCCCTTGCACAATCCTCCGAACCTCGCAGGCATCAAGGCCGCGCAGCGGGCATTCCCGAATGCGGTGAACGTGGCGGTATTCGACACGGCGTTTCACCGCGATATGCCGCCGCACGCATATCATTACGCCATTCCATACGAGCTGTATGAGCGGCTTCACGTGCGCAGATACGGATTCCACGGCACTTCGCATCGCTTTGTTACGTCCCGTGCGGCTGAATTGCTCGGCATTCCATACGCCGAATTCAACGCTATTACCATTCACTTGGGCAACGGATGCTCGGCGGCTGCGATCAGGGGCGGCAAGTCGATCGACACGTCGTTGGGCCTGACGCCGCTGGAAGGGCTCGTGATGGGCACAAGGTCGGGCGACATAGACCCCGGTGTGATCTTTCATCTTGCGAATGAGGGCGGCCTCTCTATTGATGACATTGACGAGCTTCTCAACAAGAAGAGCGGCCTGCTGGGGCTGTCGGGGGTGAGCAACGACATGCGGGAGGTTCAGGAAGCGGCGGCCGCCGGCAACGAGCGAGCGCACCTTGCAATCGAGGTTTTTGTCTATCGCATCCGCAAGTATATCGGTGCCTACATCGCCGTAATCGGCCGCACCGATGCGATAGTCTTCACCGGCGGCATCGGCGAGAACGGCTTGGGCATTCGCCGGAAGGTCGCGGCCGGCCTCGAACACATGGGGATTGTGTTGGATGTTGAACTCAACGCCCAGGTGGGAAGCGGCGAAGGCGTATTCAGCAGACCCGACTCTCGCATCAAGCTTATGGTAGTGCCGACGAACGAGGAATTGTGTATCGCCCGTGAGACCCGCGACACCGCAAATGCGAGCCGCCGAGCCGATTGACTCAACTGATGCGCAATTTTTTTTTCGTGCTCCCCATATTTGCCATCCTAATGCATGCAGACCACATCATACGGTAGGCATACCATTATAATTTCTTATAGTTTTTTCTTGACTTCCCGATAGGATGTGATATTCTGTAAATAAAGAGCATCGGCACGGGAATAACAGCGCCGAAGCAGCTTCGCTACAGGGGATGAGCATGAAGCTGATCGTCAAATCACCGCCGTCTCGTGAACAGATCGAGCAGTTTGTAATGCAGATATGTTCGCGTAAGATATTGGTGGAACTCGCCACGCAAAAGGGGCTGAAGGATGTTCAGCACATGACCAAGCAGCAGCTCTGCGAGGTGGTGTTGGGCTGAGTTGCCCCGGTGTGCAGGGGTACTCCGGCTGACCGAGGGGTCGCGCATCATGCGTTGATCCCTTTTTTCGTTCGTGTGTCTTCAATCTGCGAAACCGATAGGGTCTTGAGCCGAAAACGGCAGGCGGGGGTCGCGGGGACAGGTACAAAGAAACAGAATGGGGTCGCTGATCGCGGGCAGCAGGTTGAGTGGCCGTTGGCAAGCGGTTACAGTTAGCCATAAGCAGCCGGCGGCCAGCGCCCCATTCTGTCTCGTTGGCGATTTATGTATCAGTCTTCCCGGCTGGGCATCTGAAGCAGCCGGGGTGCTCGCGTCATTTCACGTCCTCACTCCAGAAGAGAATCTTCGGCGCGGTCATCCAGAAGAAAGTAACGTCGTCGACTTTCGGTGCCCCATGCGAGCCCTTAGCCATAAAGCCAACGTCTTTATCGACAGTGCAGTTGTCGGCTTCGATTCTGATGTTGAAGAATACAAGAGAAGGATTCTCGCCCACAACGACATCGCAGATTGCGGCCTCAACTCCGGCATTGGGCGAAGAGCTGCGTGTGTATGTGGTCTGGAGCACCGGCAGGGTGTCATTGCTGGTGGCATAGTCGTTGCCGTCCTCGTCAACAATTTTCATTATCGGCTCGCCCTCGCCGCGCCGCCCCAGCGGGGATCGGACGCTGTATATGCCCGGTCTGGGATCGATGCAGTCTTTCCAGTCTGGTTCGTCGTCCTTCTCCTTCTGTGTTCCTGCACCACCGATTGATTGATTGATCTTGCTTGAACTCGGGCTTTCCGGGACGTAGGTCATGCCGGTAAATGCACCAAGTGTAAAAATCTGGACTCCGCTGATGCCGACATTAGCCGCGTCCTTCCCGCTACTGGTGCACTCCGCAGGGGGATTGCTGTCGATGTCCAGCGGGATATACTCGGTCCACGATACGGCGCCGAACATTGCACCGTCCGGCACTTCGAGGTAAATCGGCTCACCCCCCGGATTGAAAGCATCCGGTGTGAACACCGGGCACTCCAGCGTGAAGCTGGGCGTCAATCCCATTTCTCTCATTTCGAAAGTGGTGGTCCGCTGGTATCGGCGCTTCAGCAGAGACAGATTCGGGTCAGTACTGCCTGTCGGATAGACTCCGGAGATTCTCAGCCCGTCAATTGTGCAGTCGAACTTCGGAGTGGCTGTCTTCGGGCCGATGGGGAAATAGCTCCCGGGGGATACGGGCAGCAGCCACCCACTTTCGTTTTCGCCGGAAGCCGGCTTCCCTGTACTCTGTCCGTCAACAAACGCCTTCACTTCGGCTGTTGCTCCCTCGATCTTGTAGGCGAAGGTCAGATAATGCCACTTCTCCCGCGCGGTTTTTTCAAACCAGATTACTTGTGGGCTGCTGGCGGTCGCAGTGATTGTCCGCGTTCCCGAGACGCCGCCGGAGCCGTCTTTTTCCTGTGCGGTGAGCGCAGCGCTGATCGTCAGTGCGTAGAGTTTCGGAGCCTCGCTAACACTCATAAGTGTGATGGTCGCTTTCAGCCCGTGCTGTGCTCCGTTGGGGTGGTTGATGAGCACGACGGTGCCGCCTCCGGGCTGATCGAGGAACTTCGGCCCGATCCGTACCCACATCGAGATCGTTGCCTGCGTGCCCAGGGTCTGCTCGGCGTTGACCTCGAGGTAATGCTTGTCCAGGTAGAGTCCGTCGCAGTAGCACGCTCCGCCCTCGAAGGGCGATATCTCCACAAATTTCTTGAAGCTCATTGAGTTGCTTCCGCCCTTCTCGACAACTTTCATCGACGGCGCGCCCGGCGGCAGCGTGCGGCCGAGGCTCATGCCGGTGCCGTTGTTGACGTTGGCGCCAAGCATTCCGATCACATTGTGGGACCTGTAACTGCCTCCAGTTGCAGACTTGAAGGTCCCTTCCTTTCCGGGCCTGTCGGGGCTGTAATTCATGCCCTTGCTTGGGTCGGCGGCGGTGGCGACCTTGTCTTCGATGCCGAAGTGCTGATTCGCGGTGAACCGGGTCGGCTCACCAAGTTGGACGGCGGCGGAGTATCGGCTGGCAGCGAGCATGTTGTCCGCGGCCACGACTTTGCCATCGAAGAGCTTGTTGACGAGCCTGGTCTCCATTTCGATCTCGAAGCGTCCGAAGGAACTGAAGCAGAACTCGGTGGTGCCGGAGGTTACGTTTTCCTTGCCGGCGTTCGGCGGTACGCAACTGTCGCGCGGCATCCAGGCGGGGATGTAATTGGGGTTGCAGTGGGCGTTGAGCGCCGCCCGGTATGCCGCTGCCCGGGTCTTGTCGGCGGGGCAATATTCCTTCAGCACTTCGCACAGGGCCTTATTGAACTCGTGCCACGATGCGATCGGCGACGTTTTCTGCTTACCGACGAACCACGCGGCGAGGAGCCTTGCCATTGAATCGGTCCCTCCTCCGGGGGGAGGCTTGCTGAAGTCCACGAATACGGGGCTGCTCGAACCGGGAATGGCGGATGCCGGAACATTGACCTCGATCGGGAACAGGACGGATTCGATGACTTCCACCTTCGCCGTATTGATGTTGACCGGTGCCCGTGGGACCAAGTTGAGGATGGCCGCACGGTCGTCCAAGACGCTGAATGGGCCGGTGGTGGGATCGACCCAGGAATAGGTAGTGATGCAGTACTTGAGTCTGTCTTTTGCCTCGTTGGAGACATCATCCCAGCCGGTCAGGTGTTCTGAGAGGTAATTCCACATTTCCTCTTTGTTGGCGTATGGCGCCCCCGCCATGATGGTGGTTACGAAGCTCGCTGGGGAGTCGATCTCAATTCCGGTATTGGTTACGAGGTGCGTGAGCATTTTCTTGATGGCCTGTTCTGTCTCGGAGAACACCTTCTCGTTGTTATCCTCGTCGTATCCCTTGAACATGTTGACGTTGATCATTCCGGCGCTGTCATGAATGACGTGGGCTATGGCAATCTTGCCCCTGCCGGGGAAGTCACCCACTATTACGCCCTCTGTGGGGAAGATTACCTTATCGTTAACATCATATTCGAAATCGTCGCCGGTGCACCAGGATTCTCCGGAATAGTCGACGGGCGTCCAGGCGAGGCCCTGCCAGGTTTCGTACTTCAGGTGGTCACACACATTGTTAAGTGCCCACGTGCCGAGCAGGTCGAGGATTGTCCGGTCGCCGACGGATTTGCTGGCAACGTATTCGATATTCATTGTGGAGACAAACGCGAAGCCCATGATGCTCATTACGGCGAGTATGCCTAAGGCGACGACCAGGGCGCTGCCGCGCCGGGCCTCGTGGTGCTGCTTCGCTGCTGTAAGCTGATTGAGTTTTTTCCGGTGCCTCGTCATTTGCTTATCTCCTGTAGCCTGCCACGGCCTGCCGTGCCGGGTCATGCCTGATGCCGGTGTCATTTCAATCGCTTTCATTTCCGTTCGCCGCAGGGCCGGCGCCGCCCGTCCTCGCTGATTGATCGTCCACTATCGCCCCTGGCCTACGGGGATCAAATTGAAAAACGTCCGGCGCACTTCCACCTGATCTCTCGGCTTGTCCCAGTTCATTGCGGGGTATGTCAGTTCAAGTGTTACTTCTACCGCACTGGGAAGGTAGCCCTTACCGTTCTTCACGGTGTCCATGCTCGTCTTCCAGCGGTCGCCTGTGCCGAATTCAGCACTCCCCTTGGGGTCCCAGTACGCCAGCGAGAAATCGCTCACGCCGTCGCAAAGGAGGTTATCGGAGTGGCTGCCGGCGGAGACTGTCGAATCGGTTCTACCGTCGAAGTCCAGCGTGCGGTAGAGCACGCCGCTGCTTGCCGAGTATGCAACCTCGCTGAAGAGGTGATTGACGGCCTTCGTGCCATCGAGGTCCGTGCAGGGGCTGGCCGACAGCAGCTTCAATTTATCTGACCCAGCCTCGAAGTAATTGCCCTTGCAATCGAGGAAGGCGCTGGTGAGATCGAGCTCCATTCGGGCGAATACGGCCCGGGCATTCTGGCGGACTTCGAACTCACCTTCGAGCATTCCGGCCAGCTTGTTGGACGAATCGAATATCATGAAGATGGACCACATCAGCACTGCGCTGATGCCGCTGGCCACCATGAGTTCAATGAGTGTGAAGCCCTGCCGAGAGTGATTATGCTGTCGAAACACGATCCTGTCTCCCTTGCGACACAGCATCCTCAGTAAACGGAAACATGCGAGACGTTCCAGGCGAACGGCTGTGGGTTCCCGTAGATCGGAACGTTATACCTGAACCGGCCGTATCGGTAGCAGAAGATGTCGATTCGGCAAGCCCCGTTGGAGCCCTGTTCGGGCGGACTGATGATGATGCCGTATGTAAACACCGTATCATCTTCGTCATTCCTGGGGAGTTTGCGTGCGATGTTCTTCTTGGAGCCGCGGCCAGAGGTCAAGTTTTTGGGCCAGCAGGCGGTCTTTCCGGCCCACCCCAAGACGCGGTATGTGTCGCCTTCAGTGATACCGTCGTAGTTGAGATCCACATGTATCTTCGCGCCGGCGACATAGGGGTCCTTTGTCTCTGATGTGGTGCATACCAGTTTGTTCGTCTCCTTAATTGTCTCCTTAATAGGGTAAACCCGCCCCTTGGCGGGGCCTGAAGTCACCAGCAGGTAATAATCGCTCTTGCCTTTTGGATCCGGTTTGTTTGTGAAACAGTCGGTGAAGACGACAGCGTTGCCACCCGGATTCTTGCAGAGGATACCCACGGCACGGGTAGTCTGGTCGCCCTGTTTCAGCGCTTCTCCGGTGACACTCAGAAGCCCGTCGACGGTTCCTTCGCGATACAGCCTGCTGCTGTCCGGGCGATAGGCCTCCGCGCGGGACGGCCAGACTACTATCTTTTTCGCACTTAGGTCCATGTCGTCCTTCTGCAGTATCATGTCGTACTTGGCATACTTGGCGACCATTGCGCCGTCAGAGACGTCGAGGCTGCGGTCGGCCAGCTCGATGGCGGCCGGATACATCGACATTATGCCCAGCAGTCCGAACAATATCACGAATACAGCGAACGAGAGTTCCAGGAGCGTCATGCCGCTTTGGCGGGTTATCTTGTTGAGTTCTGGTCTCATTCTTCTCATCGCCTTTCTTACTCGCCTGCGATTTTCTCAAGGCGTATTGAGCCGGTATTGCGTCGCACTACAATCAGGAACGCATTCCTGTCATCGTCGGTGTCGAGGTGCGCGCGCGTGTCCTTGATCTTGACTGTCACTCTGGGGTAGTGGGCTTTGTCGAAATGGAGGCTGCCGTCGGGCTTGAAAGATATCGGCAATGCGTTCAGGGTCTCTTTTGTGCCTGGAAAGGCGGTCACTTCCACCCATCTGGGCAGCATCTCCCAGATTTCCGACGCGCGGTCGGGAGTGACGCAGAACCGCTCGACTTCCGGCGAGACCATTATGTCCACCATTTCGCCCGCTTTGGGCAGGTCTATTCTCTTGCAGGTTATGGTATCCGCGGTGTTACCGAATATCTTCTCAGACGCAACCTTCCTGTTGCCGGGATGGCGCAGCCTGAGGAACCTCTCCGTCCCCGGGATCTTCTTCTTGTTGCTGTCTTTTGCTTCCTTGAAGAAGTCGTCGATCCAGCGAACTTCGGAGCTGTCGGCCGTGATGATCTTCAGACCTCCCTTATCCTTGCTCCTTACCACCTTGAAGCCGCAGAGCGAGCCGAAGGGGCGGACGTCGAAGGACGTAATCCTGCGGTCTCTGATGGCCGTCATCTTTGCGGCGAAGAGCGTGCCCTGGACGATACGCGCTCCGGATTTTGGCCCCTCGTGCTTCAGGTATGCATCCAAGGCCGGGATCGACATTGTGATCATCATGACCATGATGCCCATCACCACCATCATCTCGATCAGCGTGAAGCCTGCCGACCTCGCGGCCACGTCGCCTCCGTTAGCATCTTTGTGCCACATCGCTGCAATCCCTTTCCGTGCTCTTCTCGGCTCCTGACGAGGTGCGATTAGCATCTACTGCCAGTTTGTGACGTTATCGGTGGCTGCCTGCCTTATATCATGGCCGCTGTCAGCCCCCGGCCAGTCAAATCTCATCCTGTCAGGACCGAAAGAGTACAACTGGTATAAATTCGGCCTGAAGCCCGTCATCCCTGCGGCAAAGCCGGTACTTCCACCGCCAACCTGACCGGTTCCGTGGGAGCCCGCCTTCGGCGTACCTCCGCTCTCCAATGGACGGTTGTAGTCGAAGTTCTCCGCGCTTTCCGGCGAAGACCCCGCACCCTGGCTGTATTCAGCCGCAGACAGATACACGTAATCCTGGCCCCAGGGGTCAATAAATGACCTCAGCGGCCGGACTATTATGTCCTTAGTGCCACCATCCGGCTGAGTAGGCGTGCGTGTTTCCACCGTACACGAATTGGACTCGACGATTTCGACGTAGCGGCTTTCGCCTTCAACTATCTGCTGAAGTGAATCGCCGACGCCGCAGTCGAGCAGCCTCGGTTTGCCCCAGCCTCCCTCGCGATATGACAGCGCTCGAACCATGCCGACTATGCCGCCCACCGGATACGTTCCCGTATCTTCGTAATACATCTGCAAGACTATCCCAACCTTGGCCATATCAGCCCTGCATTTCTGTATTTGCGCATAGTCGCCCACAAGTAGCACTCCGACGAACAGCGCCGCCATGAGGGCCATGATCGCCATGACTACCATCAACTCCAATGCTGAGAAACCGCTTGTTTTCGCTCTGCGCGTCTCAGTTGCCCTCATCCTGCCATCCTCCAGCCAATGAATGCTTCAGTTCGTGATGTCATCCTGGCAGCCGGGTGCCAGATCATGGGGAGCATCCACTCTACCGTCATTGTCATCATTATATGCTATCCTATAGTAGCTGTCATTTCTCAGGCAACTTGGATAGCTGAATGAATTATAATCCCCCTTGTTGCCCGTCAGCCCATCAGGGCCAAGGCTGAAGAGATCATAACTGTCGGCGCGGCGACGTGGCTTGTCGGCGCTTGTATCGCCACCGTTAGGGCCGGCATAGTATATCATTGGTCTGTACCACCGATACACCATCTCCTGCCAGCCGTTCTTATTGAAATACGCGAGGAAATCAGGCTTGAAATCGTAGTACGTTTCCTTCAATTGTTCGCCGGCTTTCATGCGGTTGACGGCCGAACCACCCAGGAAATAA